>CAZVYV010000160.1:3548-6894 GCA_964630985.1 uncultured Occallatibacter sp. | reverse complement strand
GCGATGTGATTGCGTTTGTCATGGGATTCCCGAAAAACGTCTAAATGCCGGGGCCGAATCTATTGGCCGTGGATGTGCCTCTAAGCACATTTCTCGGCCTCAATACGGAAGTCTCCCCGCCTGATTGTCCAGAGGGTGTGTCTCCTGACAATCAAGACGTTGCCTACATTCCGGGCAACGTATTTTCACGGCCCGGATTGCACAAGGTCTTTTCCCCATCGTTCCCGAATAATCCGAGCGTGACTTACCAGAGAACGTATGTGCGCCCGAATCAGTCTCCGCTGAATCTTTATCAAACATCAGACGGGATTCTGTGGCAGGAAGACCCGGTAAATTCTCCGGGATTCTACACTCAAATCGCACAACTGATTGCTGGAGCATATGCGAGGTCAGTTACAGCTTTTGGAAGAGAATACATTACCCAGTCGGATGGGAAACACGGGGTTGGAGTTCCTCTGCAATACGATGGCACATATCTTGACCGGGTGAGTCAAGACGGCCCCGGCTTGGGGCCGACGATTGCAAATTATCTTCCTCCGCCTGCGGTTATCGAATCCACGGGCATTCCGTTGACGGTGAATATCGCTAACTCTCCCAATGGCATCGTCTGGGGCGGTGTGCAGGTCATCTATATCCCTCCGGGACACCTGATAGCCCATTACACATATTTTACCGTCACAACCTCAATCGCTCACGGGTTTGTGGCCGGGGATAGGATAACTTTAGCAGGAACGACTTCAACGCCTTCCGTTAACGGAACCTTCGTTATCCAGTTAGTCCCAAGTCCTACAACTTTTACGATTGCTGCTTCTTCCACTGTGGGAACAACCGCAAACGGTGGAGGAGGTACGGCCACAGAGTCGTCTTCAGCTTACAGTCTGATTCGCGCATCGAACGTCATCCTAGCCGTGACTTTGGCGGCGCACGGTTTCCAGCAAGGCTGGCAAGTACAAATTTCCATTGCCAATACGACTATCGGCGGCGGAATATCTTCGGTATCAAGAGACGGCAACGGGAACGTCACGGTCGTAACTGCCGGAGCGCATGGTCTTTCTGTTGGGAATTACATCGCTATTGTGGGCGTGAATAACCCGGACGCTTCATTCAACGGGAACTTTTACGTTACTGGAGTCACAAATTCTACGACATTCACATATCTGCAACCCGGAACCGTAGAAGCCTCCAGTGGCGGCTCCGGGAATGTTCAAGACATCTGGAATACCACGGCCATTATCCAGTCCGTACCATCGCCGACGACTTTTACTTACAACCAGTCAGGGCCAAATGATTCCACGACGGCCATAGGAACCGCAACCATCGTAGGCCAGATTTCCGCAGGCGCACACAATGTTGTGATGATGTTTTTGACCCGGCAGGGATACTTGACCGCACCGTCTCCGGTGCAGACGTTCGTGGCGAATGGTGGTCAGCAGTTGCAGCTTTCAAATTTAGCCATCGGGCCTCCAAATATAGTGGCAAGAGTCTTTGGAATCACAGGTTCCGGTGGGGATAATTACTTCACGCAACTTGTCGCCCCGCAGGTTAATGGCTCTATCGTGGGAACATCTTTGATTGTGCCCGACAACGTGACTACCAGCGCAATCATAGATTTAGCAGACAACACGATTTTTGGCGGAGTGGGCATAGATATTCCGGGCAATAATCTGTTTGCCTTAGTGGTTTTGGGGCCGTGTTTGGGATTTTATTCCTATGCTTCTAGGCTTATGGCTTGGGGTGAGTGGAATAAAGTTCAAAACCTCGTAAACATGGGGTTTTGTGGAGGCTATCAGTCAGGGAATTTGAATGTCCCGCTAGGATGGTCAACTAGTGGCAGTGGTGGAGTTCTAGTCAATGGTGGCCCGTGGGCTGGGGGAATGGCGTGGCAGATTACTGGCGACGGAACGACCAATGCCAAAGGTCTTATTCAGCAGACGGCGTATCAGGATGAAAATGGGCTGCCCATTGCCCTGCCATTGACCGCATATTTAATCAGACTCTGGGCAGTGAAGAGCTTGGCTGATTCGACAGGTTCCGTAATTGCAGACTTCTTCAGCCCATCGCAGGGCGGATTGGGAGTGGCAACTATTCCGATGTCTTCAATCCCTCAAACCGTGGGTGGATTTGTAAATGCTGATTTCTCTGTCTCAATGCCTGCAACGGTTCCGAGCGACACAGTGATTCGCTTTTACATGCTGGATGCAATAAATGGGCAGACCGTGACCCTATCAGAACTTGAACTTGTCTATCAGGAAGAGCCGTATTTAGATTCGACATTCCGGTTTAGCTATGTCAACAACCCCGAATCTTTCGATGGAGTTACTGGGAACTTAGGGCCGACAGACGACCCATATCCGATTCGCGGCCCCGGTGAATTGAGAAACACACTATATTTCCTGACTGCAAAGCGCGTTCATTCGACGACCGACAATGGCTCTGGCGAGCCGGGTACGTGGACGGTCAATGAAGTCGCCAGCAATTGCGGTGCATTGTCATCTTTCGGAATTACGACCAATCGAGAAGAGTCTGGCGAGGAGTGGATGGCGTGGGCTTCTGATTCCGGGGCGAGAATGTTTGAAGGCGGCGACCCCGGCAAGATTTCGCAGGAAATCCAAACTGATTGGGGACTGATAAATCTCGCCGCCAAACAGACCATCTGGGCAGTCAATGATACGGTAAATCGAAGGGTTTATTTCGGCATTCCGGTGAACGGAGCAACGGCCCCAAATCGGATTCAACCGATGGATTACCGGGAGCTGGATACGGGGTCAGAAATCAAGACTGCGGCCTCAATTCACATCTCATTTACGGGAAAAATGATTGCCTCGGATTTAGCCAGAAAGTGGACGCGCTGGAATATTGCGGCGAATTGTGCGGCAATGCTTTACCGGGGTTCAACTCTGGGCTATCAATTCACGATGGGCGGTGGGAACGGACTTACTCCCGGAACAGCGAACAGTTTTGGAAATGTTTACTATCTAGATTCAGCCAAACTGACAGACGACGATTACGGGCAGATTGTGCCTTACTACGTGACTTACTTCTTCATCAATCACGAAATGGAGCAGACCATCGGAGTAGGCAGTCACAGGAAATTATTCAAAGCGTTCACGATGTTCATTTCTGGCGTGGGAACGGTAACATGTACACCACTTGTGGATACTTTGCAGAATCCATGGACTGCTTCGCTGGCATACCCAATGAGCCAAAACCCCACAGCGGACATTGCTATTGGTATGCAAGTCAGCGCGGAGCGCGTGGCTTATAAAATTCAAGTCTCTCCTCTGCCGGGAACGACGAATGTGCAGTTTAATTTACAAAAAATTATCGCCACGATTGTGCAGCATCC
>CAZVYV010000160.1:2069-3448 GCA_964630985.1 uncultured Occallatibacter sp. | reverse complement strand
ATTTGAAGTTGACCGTCAGGAACTTGCCCCAGATTCGCGCGGGCACAGCCACGCCTCCGATGGTGGCGGAGGCTATTGACGACATTCTAAACATGATGGGCAACATGGCCGACCAAGGGGTGATGAATCCCAACGGCAAAGTCGCTCCTCCGCAAGCCCCAGCAGCTTTAAATGTCGTGGCGGCAGGGGGAATCTTCGACTTCCAGATTCAAGACAGCGCCCCGGTAGCAAGAGGCATCATCTACCACATTGAAACCTCGCCAAACGCCTCTTTTTCAACCCCGACACTGATTTATTCCGGGCCGGGAAGAAACTTCAGAACCATGCTCGGCAATCAAGTTCTTTACCATAGAGTTTTCAGCCAATATCCGACTTCGGCACCTTCCGGGCCAACGTATTTTGGCAGCCCTCAGCAGCCCATTGCGGTTACGGGGGGCGGGACGGCTACGGGGCCAGTTGCACAAGATTCTGCGGGGAGCGGAACTTCTCCGACATCTGGCAACACTGGCCGTCCTGAGGGCTTTGGATTTAACCCGACCAGAGGTACACCGCAACTCTCGTGATTGTCCGAAATTACGAAAAGTCGGACTTACCGACTATCGAAGGCTGGCATGAGTCGAGCGGTTTTCCTTACGTTCTCCCTGACTTTGAAAAAGAACCATACGCTGCGGGGAAAGTCGTGTTCGATGGCGAAAGACCTGTCGCGGCGGCAATGGCTAGGGTGGTAGTTGAGATTTATGGATTCTGTGAAAAAGACTGGGGTACGCCGGGAATGAGACTAGCAGCTTTGAAGATGCTTCATGCCTCGATTACTGCAGAGATGCGAAAACAGAAGATTAAGACGGCTTTTGCGTGGGTGCCTCCAAGTATTAGAAGGTCATTTGCCCGCAGAATGAGCAAGACGTTTGGTTGGATAGTTTTAGACCATAGCTGGCAGTGCATCACGAAAGACATCTAATGCCCAGACAAAGCTCCAATCAGGCTCAATCGACCTACAACCAAGCAGGAGAAACTGCTGGCGCGGGTACGTCCATTGCCACGACTGCCGGAAATAATGCGAATACTCTTTACAACCAACTGTTCCCGACTTATCAGGAAGAAGCGGCGGGGCTTCCGACCGCAGGGACAACGGCAGAAACTACGGCTGCCGAACAGTCTCTAGGCGGTTCCACGGGCGGGGCTTTATCCGAAGGCGATTTGACCGCCGCAAGGACGAGGAATTCAGGCTCATTCCAGCCTGAAGAAGACCAAGCAGTTAGGGAAGGCGGGCAAGACTTATCCGATGCCTCGACAGCCATTAAAGCCAATGAAGTCCAGCAAGGTCAACAGGGCGAAGAGAATCTGTACAAAGAAAACGAAGGCCAGCAGATTGCCGGAGA
>CAZVYV010000160.1:0-1969 GCA_964630985.1 uncultured Occallatibacter sp. | reverse complement strand
GGATAATGACAGACTTTCTCACGCCAGACCAGACCGGACAGCCAGACGATGAGACGATGCAGGCTCTTTTGGGCCTCCACCCTCACCAGATTGCTATTGCACAGGCTTTGGCGGCAGGCAGTCAACCTCCGCCAACCGATGTAGCTTCCGCCCCTACAAGGGCCATTGCTGCGCCTTCTGGTGCCTCTAGAGCGATAAACGTGCCTCCGGCTGAGGTTACCCCCACCCAACCAGCCGAAGGCTCTACAGAGGACTTGGAAGCGAAAGCGGCGGCACCTAGAATGCCGTTGCAATCGGCTACACCTCCACCACCCGACCCATTGGCCGCGAGAACCTCCGCAGACCAAGCGGAGCTTGCCAGAGTGCAAAGTACAGGGTCTGGGTTAGAGCAGTTTCAGAGAAGGCACCCGATAGCTGGCGGGATTGCTCGTACAGCGGCAGGTATAGGCTCGGCTTTCTTTCCGGGCATCGCGGCGGCCATTCCGGGAACAGATTTGCACCACCAAGGAATCGTGGCTGGGGATACGTCCAGAGTTGCGGAAGATTTAGGCGAAGCCAAGGAACAGGCGGCGACAGCAGACACAGCCTCACAGACCGCATTGAGAAATCAGCAAACAGAGGATTTGCAGCACCCGCAGCCTAAAGTCGGAGAAACACCTGAAGAAACTACAGTCCACGACTTGATGACGGGGCAAAATGGTCAACCTCGTATCAATCCGCAAACCAATAAGCCGTATAGCTACTTGGAAGCGTTTCAGGCGGTGAATCAGGCAAAGCAGGACGTAAAACCCGACCCGGAAGTCAAGACGGACAAAGTGACTCGCGTTATTAATGGCGTGCCACACGAAATCCTCATCAATGCGAAAACTGGCGACGACATTAAGGACGAAGGCCAGACCAAAGTTCCGGGAGAGTCTGCTGGCGACAAGCGCAGCGCACAAGAAAGCGCACAGGTAGAGCGCGAAGCCCGCCAGAACATCAGGAAGGCTGAAGGCGTTTACCACGACACCGAAAAGAGCATCGGCCAATTAAAAGCCTCAATTGATGCCTCGAAAGACGGCAACGGTTTGCTGACTTCATTCGTTCCGACGATGGAAGTTCTTGGCATCAACGCGGCCAACGGAGTTCACAGAATCTCGCCCGTAGAAGCTCAGGCAGCCAATATGCCCGGAGGATTAGTTGAACGATGGAATGCTTTCTTCGACAAGGCTTCCACAGGAAAACTGAGTCCCGAACTGCAAAAAGAAGGCAAACAGCTTGCCGACATCATGCTCAAGACTTCGCATCAGCGGTATAAGTCAACTTATGACGATGAATCGCAGATTGTCGAAGGATACGGCGGAAAAGGCTTTCAGCAGAGAGTCAAGCCCCTGCCGGAACCGACAACGGAACCAGAAACTGCGACAGGAAAAGGCGCTTTGAGTTTGGCGGAAGCGCAGGATTATCTAACAAAGGCTGGTGGCGACAAGGACAAGGCGCGGGCAGCGGCTAAAGCAGACGGGAGAACATTCTGATGCAGGACGTTTTCGACCAAGCCGCCCAGCAAAAAACGGATATTTTTGACCAAGCCGCGCAATCTGCCGCACCTAAGACCCCAAACCAGCAAGACGCTGATTTTGCGGGCGAGATTGGCAAGAGCATCTACCAAGTCAGTGCTCCTGGAATCGCTACATCAATTCTTCAGCAGAAAGCTCCGAGAGTAGCGGCGATGCTGCCGGACGTAATGACCAGAAACGCGACTCCGCTGAATAAACTGCCGGGTCAAGTGATGACCACGGGCGGCCCAATGATGGTGGGCGATGAAGTCCCGCCAGAAGCAAGAGAGCCCGCACCGCAAACAGCACCATCGGAACCGGGTGTCATCAGTCGTGTTGCCAAAGTCGGCATAAAGCACATTCCGGGCTATGGGCTAATCAATGACGTGGTGGATGCCATCAAAGGCCCGGCACCCGAACCGCCACCGCCGCAG
>CAZVYV010000159.1:0-6952 GCA_964630985.1 uncultured Occallatibacter sp. | reverse complement strand
ATCGGCTTGCCGACGTCCTTAGTGAATGTCTGGCCTTCTTCGTCACCGCGCTGACGCTGGCCTTCTAGGCGATGACCGAGGACTTCATGGAAGAAAACTGCGGCGGCTCTGCCAGAGAGAATCGCGGGGCCATCGAATGGCTCAGTGACCGGAGCCTTGCGCAGCGCTTCAAGGCTCTTGCCGAGTTCGCGCAAGGCGGAGGCGAGATCGGATTGCGAGGGAAGGCCGTCGACGGTTGGCGCCTCGAATGTCTGCTCGCGAAAGAGGTCCATGCCATCGTCGGCGCGAGTGACGGCGACGACGACGATCCGCGCCTGGAGATGAGGAGTGACGATTTCGGACCCCTCAGAGGAGGCGAAGTAGTCGGTCTCATTCTGTACCGTGAGAAAGACCATATTCTCGAACACGTCGGGGTAGTCGCGGAAGATGCGCGACAGTTCCCTCACCCGTTGCTCCCAAGCAGCGCGGTCAACGACTATGGAAGGGGCGATGGCGCCGATGTGCTTCTGCGGAGCCTGCTGGCTGAAGTCGGGTGAAGTGTCCTCTTCTTTGGCGCGGACTTCGGCTTCGGTCTGGACGCGAAGGTAGTTATCGAGAGCGGTGCCGTAGCCGGTGTTGGTGGCGAGCCAAAGCGAATGCGTGAGGGCTTCGCGGTCATCGCCAAGCGGGAGCTGTTGGCTATTGACGGCCGAACCGCGATGCGCGCCGTGCGTATTGTCGAGTTTTGGATCGCCAACACGGACTTGAACATCGGCCGTGCGTGTTTGGCCCGCGGAGCTTTCGGCGAGCGCACCGTACATTGCGCGAATGGAGACAAAGTTTTCGTCGCGGACGGTGTAACTAAGAAAGTAAGGCGGCAACAGCTTGTCGGCAGCGGATGGTGGGTGCGCGGTGTCCGTTGCGACCCCACCCTTGGCGTTCGCTCCAGCGGACGCCAAGGATGGGGCAACCGGGACTTTGCCGAGCGACGTGTAAGCGCGATGGAGCTCGGCCGTCATGGCGTCAAGAACTACCGGGACCGGTTGCTGGGCGCGGGCAATGGGCAACATGACGAGTAGCGAAAGGGCGGTTGCAGCCGGCGCGCATCGAAGGAGAACAATGATCGGGCGCAGCGTTGGGCCTTTAGAATAATGGGGCGTGAGAGCTCGAGGTTTTGGCGAAGGCATCGGTTTGTTCGATTCTCGCAGACTTGGCTGACCAAGGGAGGAGGGGGATGAGATTTAGACGTTGCATGCGGCTGGCGGTCTGCGCTTCAGCGCTGCTGGCGGGAATCGTGCCGCAGATTCGCGCGCAGAGCGGAGCGAATCAGGCGACGCCGGCTCAAGTGGCTGCGGGCGCGCCGGCGCCAGGGAACGCGCAGCAAGCGTATACGTTGCCTCCAGCCAAGCTGGCCAAAGCGATCGCCATCAGCCGCATCCGGAACATCCTGAGCATTACAGGGTCGGTATGGGGCCTCGTGTTTCTTTGGCTGACGCTGGCGACGCGGACCTGGGCTTGGATGGAGAGATGGGCCGAGAGAATTTCGAGCCGACGGTGGATTCAGGGGGCAATTTTTTTCGCGGCGTACCTGATCGTCGCGACCCTGGCGGGGCTGCCGCTGGACTGGGTCGGCGAACACTATGAGCGCAGCTACGGAATCAGCGTCCAGGGTTGGGGAGGCTGGATCGGCGATGAGGGAAAGTTGCTGGGACTGACGCTCGCGGTCGGCGTGCCGTTGATGCTGCTCTTCAATTGGATTGTGCGTCGGTGGCCGCGACGCTACTGGCTCGGAGCGTGGGTAGTTACGCTGCCCATTCTGGCGTTCCTCACTTTTGTCGAGCCGCTGGTTGTGCCGCTTTTCTTCAAGCAGGAGCCGCTCGAGAAGAATCACGCCGCGCTGGTGGCGAAGCTTGAGACGGTGGTGGCGCGCACGGGGATCAATATTCCGCCGGATCGCATGTATCTGCTGAAAGCAAGTGCGAAGTTCACGGGAATGAACGCATTCGTAGCGGGAATGGGCCCGACAAAGCGATACGTGATGTGGGATACGGCGACGGACCAGCTGCCGGACGATGAAATCCTGTTCATCTTCGGGCACGAGAGCGGACATTACGTGCTCAACCACATTCCGAAAGGTTTTGCGTTGTCGGCCTTGGGGTTGTTTTTTGTCTTTTGGGCTTGCGCGGGATTTGCGGCGTGGATGGCGCGGAGGTTTGGTGCGCGCTGGAGCGCGAGTGAGCTTTCGTCTCGAGCGGGATTTGTGGTTTTGCTGTTTGCGATTTCGATCGCGAGCTTTCTGCTGGAGCCGGTGAGCAATGCCGTGAGCCGCCATTTTGAGCACCAGGCGGATGTTTTTGGGCAGGAGGCAATCCACGGCGTTGTGCCCAATCCGCAAAAGACGGCGGTCGCAGCGTTCAATGCTTTGGGGCAGTCATGGCTCGACGATCCAAATCCGAACGCGTTCATCGAGTTCTGGCTTTACGACCATCCGAGCACCCAACACCGTGCCAACTTCGCATTGCACTACGATCCGTGGGCGAACGGTGGGCATGGGGAGTTTTTCAAAAATTAGGCACCAAGGGCCCGAGGGAACAAGGGACCAAGAAAGCGACAGCCGTGAGGCTGAAGCTAAGGAACGGCGTGGCTGCGCTTCAATTAAGCCGCTCAAAGATGCCGGCGGCGCCCATGCCTCCGCCGACGCACATCGTTACCATTCCGTACCGCGCCGCCTCACGGCGTTTTAACTCTTGGAGTAGGGTTGCGGTGAGTTTTGCACCGGTGCAGCCGAGCGGGTGGCCGAGCGCAATGGCTCCGCCGTTCACGTTGATCTTTTCCTGGTCCAGGTTGAGAGTCCGAATGATTGCAAGAACCTGCGCGGCAAAGGCTTCGTTCAATTCGATGACGTCGATGTCGGCGAGAGCGAGGCCGGCGAGCGCAAGCGCTTTGGGGATGGCGGTGATGGGGCCGATACCCATCTCTTCAGGCAAGCAACCCGTAACAGCATAGGAGACAAGGCGAGCGAGTGGCTCAATGCCAAGCTCGCGCGCGCGGCCAGCTCCCATGAGGACTACGGCTGCCGCGCCATCGGAAGTTTGCGACGAGTTTCCCGCGGTCACAGTTCCCTGCGCATGAAACACAGGCCTGAGCGCGGCGAGGGCGGCGGAAGAGGTGTCGGCGCGAGGGCCTTCGTCGACTGAGAATTCCTTTTCCTTGATGTGAGGTTTCCTTGGCGGTACGTCCGGCGTTGCGGACGTGATTTTGACCGGAACGAGTTCATCGGCAAAACGACCGGCGGCCTGAGCGGCGAGTGCCTTCTGGTGGCTTCGGAGAGCAAACTCATCCTGGTCGTTGCGTGAGACCGAGTAATGGCGGGCGACGCGCTCGGCGGTGAGGCCCATCGTGAGCAGCGACGCCGGATAGTTTGCGGCAAGCCAGGGATTGGGGCTGGGCTTGTTGCCGCCCATCGGAATGAGGCTCATGGATTCTGTGCCGCCAGCGACGATGACCTGTGCTAAGCCGGATCGAATGCGTTGATCGGCGATGGCGATAGCTTCAAGACCGGACGCGCAAAGGCGATTGACAGTGGCGCCAGGAATTTCGACGGGGAGGCCGGCGCGGAGTGCAGCCATGCGCGCGATATTCCAGCCCTGCTCGCCTTCCGGCTGCGCGCAACCGAGGATGACGTCGTCGATGGTCGATTTGTCGAGGGCAGGAACGCGGGCGAGCACGCCGTTGATTGCCGTTGCGGCAAGATCGTCGGGGCGCGTGGTTGAGAGCGCGCCCTTGGGGGCGCGGCCAACGGGCGTGCGAACGGCGGCAACGAGAACAGCTTCAGGCATGGAGCGCTCCTGCGAAGCAATAGTCAGTGAATAGTCATCAGGAAGACGGCAATCCGTTGGCTCATTGTTAGATTGCGAGGCGGACAACGGTCAAGCTGGCGGTCTGCGAAATGCGGCGATCAGTCCTGTGTGTCGATCAGCGTCCAGGAATTCCTCAAATAAAAGTGATAGTCGGTGCGCCGGTCAATGACGGAGTCGGCAAGCGCGTCGTGGTCAAGATCAGGCGGCGGATGGCGCATGCCAAGCTGCGCTTCGTGGACATCCTGGGGCGATGCTGGATCAATGGCCCAGTTAAAGCCGAGGACTCCCGATGATCCGTGGGTCTGGAGGCGCTCGGTTTCAGGCGACGAGGCAAGCGTAGAAGGCTGGCTTGAATTGCTGCCAAAAAAGATGAGAAGGGAGACGGTTCCATGCGCGGAGCAGAGGACGGCCCAGTCGGTCGAGCCAGGATGCTCGAGGCTGGCGTGGACGACGTTTTCCGGCTGCCGCGCTTCATAGGATTGCGGGATGAGACATCCGCGATGGCCGAGTTGCTCCTGTACGGCGGGCGGCAGATCAGGAAACGAGCCAACGGGCAGATGAC
Source organism: uncultured Occallatibacter sp. (assembly GCA_964630985.1). GTDB lineage: Bacteria > Acidobacteriota > Terriglobia > Terriglobales > Acidobacteriaceae > Telmatobacter. Next base: position 2,551 of record CAZVYV010000159.1, on the reverse strand, counting down.
GAACCAGATAGGGAGTGGAGCGCCCGTCGACCGTGACCGAACCGGTGGTATTGAGGGGCGCGGAAATTTGGCCTTGCGAAAGAACCTCTAAAGGGCAGCCGAAAAGGAACAGCGAAGCGAGCGCAATCCCCGAATTAAACAACGCGCGAACCATTGAAAACTCTCATGAGCACTCTATGCCGAGGTAGGCCGGAGCGCAAATTCTTTCTGCGAGCGGATCAGTTTCGGAGCGGTTTGCCGGTTTTGAGGGTGAAAGCGATGCGCTCTTGTGTTTTTCGCTCACCACAGAGAGAGAGAAATGCCTCGCGTTCGAGATCGAGAAAATACTGTTCAGTGACCAGAGTGCCAGGAGTGATGCGGCCGCCAGCGAGGATGTACGCGGCCCAGCGGGCAACTTTCTGGTCGTGCTCCGATGCGTAGCCGGCTTCACCCATCAAATAGACACCCATTTCAAGGATGGCAAGCGCAGCGAGGCCCGGAGCGGGGATTTGCGTGCGCGGCTGCGACGGGGCGTAGCCGGACTCGGCGAGGGCCGCGGCCTGAGCCTTGGCGTCGAGAAGCAGGCGTTCGCGGTTCATGGTAACGCGGTCGGCGGGAGCGAGCAGGCCGAGTGAGCGCGCTTCGGCGGCAGAGGTAGAGGCTTTGGCCATAGCGATGGTTTCAAGCGAGCGCTTGAGGGCTGTGGCTAGTTCGGCGGATTGCGCGAAGCGCGAAGGCGGGTCGCGGGGATCTGGCGGAGCGAGCGCGATTGCTGCGTCGAATGCGCGAAGAAACATTTCTTTTGTGCCGCCGCCAGCGGGTATGAGGCCGACGCCGGCCTCAACGAGGCCCATGTAAGTTTCGGCGTGAGGCTGGCAGCTCTTGGCGTGCAGGCAGATTTCCGCTCCACCACCGAGAGTGAGGCCGAAGGGCGCGGCGACCACAGGACGCGGACAGAACTTGATGGCCGCGGTCATCTGCTGGAAGTTGTGAATCACTCCTGCAAGCTCCTCCCACTCGCCCTCTTGCGCAGCGAGAAGAAGCTGCATGAGATTGGCGCCGACGGAGAAGTTGTCGCGGTCGCCGGAGATGACGAACCCGGCGAAATCGCGTACCGCGTCGGAGGAGGGGTTGAGAACAGCGGAGATGAGAGCGAGGACGTCGCCACCGATGGCGTTCTTGAGCGAGTGCAGCTCGATGCAGGCGATGCCGTCACCAAGATCGACGAGCGATGCGCCGGAGTTGGAGCGGAGGACGCCAAGTGAACGGCGGAAATCGGCAACGCGAGCGTGGCCAGGGACGGCGGGAATGTGGACGAGCTCGCCGGTGGCGGGCTGGAAGCAGGCGTCACGGTCGGACGAGTACCAGGAGGTGCGCGATGTGGCGAGAAGCTTTTCAACGGAAGCACCGACGGGAAGGCCGAGAGCCTTCATGTGGGCGACTGATTCGGCGACACCGGCGGCGTCCCACATTTCGAAGGGTCCCATTTCCCAGTTAAATCCGGCGCGCATGGCGGCGTCGATCGAAGGCGCATCGTCAGCGACCTCGCCAATACGATCGGCGGCAAGGTTCCAGAGCGTGGAGAGAAAAGGTACGAGGAACGCTGCAGCTCTGTCCTTTGCGGAGTTGTTCGCGAGCAGAAGGCGTAGACGCTCGGGAAGTGTGGCAGCGTTTTTCGCCATGTCGAGCGAGGGCAGTGCGGGTTTGACCGAGACACGGTACTCGAACGTGGACGGATCGAGGACGACACGCTCGTCTTTGCCGTCGGCACCGCGAGTCTTCTTGTAAAAACCTTGGCCGGATTTATCGCCAAGCCAGCCGCGCTTAAGGAGTTCTTCAAGGATTGGGGAAAACTTGCCGCCGGCCACGCCTTGAGGAAAATTGGCGGCGACGTGGGCCAGGATGTCGATGCCGACGAGATCGGCAAGGCGAAAGGTTCCCGTGCGCGGCCAGCCAATGGCGGGCCCGGTCAGGGCGTCGACTTCTTCGATGGCGAGCCCCTGCTCGAGCATGAGGTTGGCGGCGTTGAACATGACGGCGATGCCTATGCGATTGGCGATGAAGTTGGGCGCATCGTGCGCGAAGACGACCTGTTTGCCGAGGATGAGATCGGCGAATGCGGAGAAGGCCGAAACGGCAGCGCGATCGGAATGGGCTGTTGGGATCACCTCAAGGAGACGCATGTATCGCGGGGGATTGAAGAAATGCGTACCGAAGAATCTTTCCTGGATTTGGACTGGCAATACTGAAGCGATTTGCGATATGGGCAAGCCGGAGGTGTTGGTGGTGAGGAGCGCGTGCGCAGCGAGATGAGGCAGGACGCGGGTGAGCAGTGCGGTTTTGATTTCGAGATTCTCGGCGACGGCTTCGATGATCCAGTCACAGCCTGCAATCTTGGTAAGATCTTCGTCGAATGTTCCGGGGGTGATGAGCGCGGCTCGGGAGGGGTCAAAAAAAGCGACGGGTTTGGATTTTAGAAGCGCATCGATAGCACGCTGTGCGAATTGATCTACGGGCGGAAGGTCGAGGAGAAGAACAGGGATTCCGGCGTTGGCAAGATGAGCGGCGATGC
>CAZVYV010000158.1:0-6996 GCA_964630985.1 uncultured Occallatibacter sp. | reverse complement strand
CGCCGGCGCTAAATTCGTTATTAAGGGTGATCTTGTGAAGGCCGATCGTGCGGTGGTCCAGGTCGTCGCTGAGCTCCATTCCGTTCGTTGAGAAAGCCCTGGGGAGCTGGACGCCGTCATCGGTGAAGACGGCAATACTGGTGGGGTAAGCCAGGACGCCCTCTTTCGCCTTGAGGAATTTTTCCGTTTGATTGCGCATGTCGGCGACGAGTTCGTAGGGAGTGTTGACGGCATCGATGAAGAGGATGACTGAGACGGGTTCGTCGGTCGGGGTGACGACCTTGAAGGAAGTGATGGGCCGCGGAGACTTGTTGTCGAGGATGGTGAAGTCCTGCTGACCAAGGTTGCCGACCGGTTCGCCGGTTTTGGTGTCGACTACGACATCGAGTTGGATGGACTGCGAGGAAGCCGAGGGGCCGAGTTGCGCGGAGGCGAGATGCAATTGTTGAGCGGGAACCGGGATCGAGCACGCAAAAGATGCGGCGAAGAGGGCGCAAACAAACTTTGTAGCGGACATGACGAGGCTCCGATTGGCTGCTTTGGAAGAGTGACCAAGCCCCGCGGCCTATGCAGAGATTGATCATACAGCACCCGCGGATGCTCCTGGAGTTCAGGCAAACGAAGGGCGACGGGGCCGGTAGAATGATCGATATGGATTCAGCTGGGCAGAAGCTCGAGGCGGCGGAGACAATTTTCGCCGGGAGCCGGTTTGTGCGCGCGTGCCTTCGCAAGCCGGTGGACCGCACTCCGGTGTGGTTCTTGCGGCAGGCGGGGCGGTACATGCAGGAATACCGCGACGTGCGGAAGCATCACACACTCGTGGAGATATGCAAAAAACCGGAGCTGGCGGCGGAGGTGACCATTACCGCGGCGGAGAAGCTTGGCGTGGATGCAGCGATCATCTTTGCCGATCTGCTGTTGCCACTGGAGCCGATGGGACTGGACTTTGAGTTTCAGGCAGGCGAGGGCCCAGTGGTGCATAAGCCGGTGCGAACCGCCGAGGACGTGCGCGCGCTGCGGACGGACCGCGCCGGGGACCTGGCCTATGTGGCGCAAGCGATCGAGAAGGTGGCTGCGCATTTTCGCGACCGGCTTGGGGTGATTGGATTCTGCGGCGCGCCGTATACTCTGGCGAGCTACATGATCGAAGGGGGCGGATCGCGGAATTACATTCACACCAAAAAACTGATGTACCGCGACCCGATTGCGTGGAGCGGACTTTTGGACAAGATTGTCGCTGTGTTGACGGAATATTGCCGGTTGCAGGTGCAGGCGGGCGCGGACGTGATTCAGATTTTCGATAGCTGGGTAGGATCGCTCTCATTGAGCGACTATCGCGATTATGCGTTTGAGGCGTCGAAGCGGCTGGTGCGGGCGGTACAGGCGATGGGTGTGCCGGTGATCTACTTTGGCGTGGAGACGGCCGGGTTGCTGGAGCAGATGGCGGCGACTGGAGCGGACGTGATTGGCCTGGATTGGCGGCAGCCGCTGGACGAGGGCTGGCGCGCGGTAGGACATGCGCGGGCAGTCCAGGGAAATCTGGATCCGATCACTCTGTTTGCGCCGCTCGAAGTTCTGGAGCAGCGTGTGAAGGAAGTTTTGCGCGCGGCAGGCGGGCGGCCTGGACACATTTTCAATTTGGGACACGGAATCGTGCCGGAAACGCCTGTCGAAAATGTGCAGGCGGTGGTGAAGATGGTGCGCGAGTTCAGGTTGGAGGGCGCGCATGCCTAAGCAAGCGGTGTTGCTGCTGGCGCATGGGACTCCGGAGACGGTGGAGCAGATTCCCGAATACTTGCGCAACGTGGTGAGCGGGCGACCGGTGCCGCAGGCGGTGGTGGAGGAGATTCAGCACCGATACTCGCTGATTGGAAAAAGCCCGCTGACGGAAATTACGATGGCGCAGGCGCGGCTGGTGGAAAAAGAGCTTAATGGCACGGGCGAGGCGAGTTCTGCTTCCCACCCAAGCGGAGCTTGGATGGGGCACCCTCGGATTCCAGTGTATGTAGGGATGCGGAATTGGCGGCCGTATATTCCCGAGGTTGTGAGGCAGATGCGCGCGGATGGTGTGGAAGAGGCGGCTGTGATTTGCATGGCACCGCAGAACTCGCGCACCAGTGTCGGACTCTACCGGCGCGCGGCGGAAGCGGAAGCGGGCGGTCTGCGTATCGACTTCACGGCAGGGTGGGCCGAGCATCCGCTGCTTGCGGACGCGTTTGCCGAGCGATTAAGGCCGGCATGGTCAAAGCTGAGCGCGGAAGTGGGCGAACCGGTGCCGGTGCTCTTTACTGCGCACAGTGTGCCAACGCGAACAGTGATGGAAACGGCTACCGATTCAGGAACAAGCTCCGCTTCCCACCCTAACGACAAAAACAAAGACGTCGTTAGGATGGGGCACCCGGCGAGCGCGGATTCGGCCTCCCACCCTAGCGACGGAAACAAAGACGTTGCGAGGGTGGGGCACCCGGAACCGAGGTTGTGGCCGGGCCAGGGAACTGATCCCTACGCGGAAGATGCGCGGCGGACTGCGGAGCTGGTTGCGGCGAGAGTGCCGGAGATTCCGCGATGGCGGTTTGCCTTCCAGAGCCAGGGTGCGAGCGGTGGGCCGTGGATCGGCCCGAGCGTGGAAGAGACGCTTGACCGGCTTGCCGCCGATGGCGTGAAGGCACTCGTCCTGCAGCCGATTGGATTTCTTTGCGATCACGTGGAGATTTTGTACGATGTCGATATTCACTTTCGCGAATATGCCAGCAAGCTGAAGATTCGCCTGGAACGCCCGGAGTCGCTGAATGCATCGGCAACTCTGGCAAGAGCCGTTGCCGATTTGGCGGGAGAGGGATTGCGGCGATTGCGGGATGCAAAGGAATGATTTGCATGGGCATGCGGCTCGGTCTCTGATTCCGGCAAACTCAAGGAATATTTTGGGGTCGTAAGGTGGAAAAGAAAAGCGCAAGGAAAGCGCCGGCAGGAAATACTGTCGAGATGAGAAAAATCCGGGACCTGGTGTACTGCCCAGCATGCGGGAGCGACCGCATGTACCGGTTGGTGCGTGGCGGCGTGGTTCAGAAATGGGTGGATCCGATTCTTGGGTTCTATCCCTGGCAATGCAAGGCGTGCGGAAGCGAAACGAAGATGCGAAAGCGCCGCAAGCGCCGGAGGACGCAGGTCAACGCGTAGCGTGAGCTAGCCGAGTTCAGGAACGGAAGAAATTTCGCGCCATGAAGATCACGTTGGCTGGGCGCTCAGCAAGGCGGCGCATGAAGTAGGGATACCATTCGCTGCCAAAGGGGACATAGACGCGGACTTTATAACCCTGGCTGACCAACTTGCGCTGCAGGTCACGGCGCACCCCGTACAACATTTGAAATTCAAAGTGGCTGGGGTCGATTGCGGCCTCGGCTGCGTAAGCCTTCATTTTGTCGACGAGGCCTTCGTCGTGTGTCGCCAGCGCGTGGTAAATGGGGCTGTCGACGAGCATCTTCGCGAGCCTGAAAAAGTTGGCGTCAACATCAGCCTTGCGCGGGAATGCAACTTCAGACGGCTCCTTGTACGCACCTTTGCATAGGCGAACACGAATTCCGTCGGCGAGGAGTTGCTCAATATCGGCCTGCGAGCGATAGAGGTAGGCCTGGATGACCACGCCCACCGCGCCGCGAAGGCCGGCGTGCGAGTGAACCCGGCGCACGATATCGAGCGTGTCCTGCGTGAGGCGCGAGTCTTCCATATCGATGCGCACGAAATTCCGCGTGGAGCGGGCGTGCTGAACGAGATTTTCGGCGATGGATTCGGCCAGCTCAGGAGATTGTTCAAGTCCCATCTGCGTGAGTTTGACGCTGATGTTGGCGTCGAGTCCGCGTTCAGCGATGGAGTCAAGCAGGCGATGGTAAACGTCGGCGGCGCGATGCGCCTCGGTGGGCGAAGTGACGCTTTCGCCGAGCGAGTCGAGAGTGACGGAGATGCCCTGGCCGTTGACGGCTTCGGCGACACGGAGAGCGTCTTCCGGCTGCATGCCGGCGATGAATCGCGCATTGAGCCTGGTGCCTAACGCGGAGTGCTCACAGAAGCGACGAAGCGGACGGTTGTGGGAGAGCGCAATAAAGGCCGAACGAAGAAGAGCCATGACTCGCCTCTGCTGAAAAGTGCGAGAGAGAGAGCGCACCGAGCAGACAAGTTAGTTTCGCACATAGGGATGGAGAAAAGTGTGGCAGCTAACACGTTCGTGTCACCCGATATTGTGGATTTGCGGTACCTGACTTCGGCGCTGGTCAACGCAAATCAGCGGACTTCAAACAAAGCGCAGCCATGTGGCGGGAGCGTGACTCCGATCTCCTTTGACTCCTTCAGGGTGGAGTCTTCCCACACGTTACGTGCTGCATGCTTTTGCCCATCCATGCCAAGTTGACTCCATGTAGTGCGCAAAGTTGTGGGAGCGTCCGCGAGATTGAAGAAGGCAACGTAGTCGGCGTAGCCGCGATCGCCCGGCTGGCCGATGGAAGCGCGCCAGACGCGTGCGGTGTCGAATCCGGGGCCCAGAGTGGAGACATCGACGGGGTGGCTGTAGGTGGCGTATTGATCGATGAAGATGACGGTCTGATTGGTGATGAGCGAGCGGGTGTAATCGTCGAGGCGCGTGAGGTTGGTGCCGAGAATGAGCGGAGAGCGCGCGACGGCCCAGAGAGTGAACTCGGTTCGCTGCTCGTCGGGAGTCAGGCGCGATTGACGGGCGGGGCCCGTGCCGGGATTGGGGCCGAGCCATCCCTCGGGAAGCATGTCCGCGTCAGGCCAGTTGCCGGGATTGGTATAGGTGAACCACTTGGCGAGGACGTCGAAATCGTCTTTCAGTCCAAAGGGATATCCATCGGGTGTCTGGTGCTGAAACTGCCAGGCGTCCCAATGATCGTTGGTGATGCGCCACATCTGCGCGTATTGGCCGATTTCGGCGGCGTGTTCAAGTTGCGTGGGTCCAGGCGAGAGCGAGAGCACGATGGGGCGGCCGGATTTGCGGATGGCTGCGGCGATCTGGCGAATCTCACTGATGCGGTAGGGATGGTCGGAGATGCAATCGACCTTCAGGAAGTCGAGGCCCCACGAGGCATAGAGGCGAATCATTGAGTCGTAGTAGGCCTGGCCCGCGGCGTTGTCTTTGATTCCCCAGTTGCCCTGGTCCCAAGGACAAGGCGAGACGGTGTCGGCGGCGTCAACAGCATGGAAGGATGTCCCAGCAATGGGCAGGTTGGCCGCGACCACCTGGCGGGGAATGCCGCGCACAATGTGGATGCCGAATTTTAGACCCTGCCGGTGGAGCCAATCGGCGAGCGGCTTAAAACCTGCGCCGTTGGCCGCATCAGCAAAACGCGCAGGATCGGGAACGAGGAGACCGTTCTCGTTCCAGAGGTAGTGGCGCTCTTCGACGTTGTGGCCTTGCGGATTTGCCATGTACCAGCCTTCGTCGATGACGGCGTACTTCCAGCCGAATTGCTGGAGCGATGCGAGTACGGTCGCATTGGCCTTGAATTGATCCTCGTCAATCGTGAAGCCGTAGGAATCCCAGCTGTTCCAGCCCATGGGGGGAGTTGGAGCGACGGTCTGCGCGGGAAGGAGAATAGAAGCGACAGATGCAGTGGCGAGAAATGCAACGGAAATAAGGGCTGGCCTGATCATGAGGAAAGGATAAATCAGCGGAGTTAACAAGTTAGCGTCCGGTGCGGCGGGGAGCAGGAAAGTTGGAGGTAGAAGAGAGTTATTCTATGCGAAGCGCGCAGAGAGACAAGAGCAAGCCAAGCCAATCCACAAGAACAATTCGGGTCCATAAGGAGAATTCATGATGGAGCCCCGCGGGGCAAGTGTGCAGTGGGGAGCTTTTGCGCTGTGCGTCGCTTTGTTTCTTGTAGCAGCGCCGGGCATGAATGCCCAGAACGCTGCGCCGGCGCAGAAGCCAGCGGCGAACAGGCCTGCTAACGTCAAGGCGCTCTTTGTGAGCGATATCCACTTTGAGCCATTATGGGATCCGGCGAAGGCAGCGCGACTTGAAGCTGCACCGGTGAGTGAGTGGAGCGCGATTCTGACTGAACCGGCCTCGCCGGATCAAGCCGCGCGGTTGGCCGATTTGCTGCAGAAATGCAAGGTGCGCGGCGCGGATTCGTCGTACCCGTTGTATGAATCGAGCCTGCGGGCGATCCGCGACGACGCAAATGGGGCGAAGTTTGTTGTGCTTAGCGGGGATTTAATCTCGCACGATTTCTCGTGCAAATTCCAGACGGTGTTTCCGAAGGCGAGCCCAGCGGAGTACCGGGCGTTTGTGGAGAAGACAATCGAATTCGTCATGCGCAAGCTGCGCAGCGCGCTGCCGGGAATACCAGTGTATGCGGCGCTGGGCAACAACGACTCGGATTGCGGCGACTATGAGCTCGATCCGGACAGCGCGTTTCTCGCGGAGATTGGGAAGTCGTTAACCGCTGATTTTCCGGCTGGTGAGCGGGGCGAGGCGCAGCGCACGTTTGCTGAGGGAGGTTTTTATAGCGCAAGATTGCCGAGGCCAATCGCGCACACGCGGATCCTGGTTCTGGACGATCTGTTCATGGCCAGGCAATATGCAACGTGCGGCGGAAAAGCGGATCCGGCGCCGGCGACTGCGCAGATAGCGTGGCTGCAACAGCAACTGGAAGCGGCGCGAAGGAACCATGAGAAGGTGTGGGTGATGTCGCACATTCCGCCGGGCGTGAATCCCTACGCTACGGCGACGAAGGCTCTTGACCTTTGCAGCGGGGGCAAGCCGCAGATGTTTCTTTCATCCGAGGCGCTGCCAGACGCAATGGCGGGCTACGGCGACGTGATCACGCTGGCGATTTTTGCGCATACGCACATGGACGAGATGAGGCTACTGAATCCTGCGGCGGGTGGGCCGGCGGAGGGTGTCGCGATCAAGATGGTGGGATCGATTTCGCCGATTAACGGGAACAATCCTTCGTTTACGGTGGCGGAGGTGAATGGCGCGAC
>CAZVYV010000157.1:0-7012 GCA_964630985.1 uncultured Occallatibacter sp. | reverse complement strand
GGCTGTCACGGTCCCGTTTGTTGGCTGCGCGTCTGACGGTCAGGTTGGCCCGCTGAAGGCGCCGGTTGGCAAAAGCAAAGTGTTTGCGATTCCCGCAGCAATGGCGCGGCGGCTCGCCTACTACAAAGCGGAAGGCAGTCCTGGAGTTCTTGCGCCGCGAGGGTGGCATTGCTTTTCGACCTATGGCTCGAACGGAGCCAACTTATTCGTCAGCCCCGATCCTATCGACTCAAAAGAATTGTTCTCGATGGACTGGAAGGGCTTCACGGGAGAAGCCGTCCAGATCTCTGTTGCCAGCGGTGGCACATCCGGAAGATTTCAAGTGGCCGAGGTCATCGCGCGCGTGTTTCCGGCGTATAAAACCTTCGCGCAAAATGTAATTGCGGAAGGAATCGAGCCTGCAGGCGACTTTCCCTTCGGACCGTATCCGAGCGACAAGTTGACGTATCGCGGCAAGAACATTGTCGAGTTCGAGACTCCAGCCAACGCGCAGGGTCTGGGAACGGATTCGAGGCTGCAAATGAACGCGAGTCCGATCGATGGGGTTGCGATCATCGCCGGAGCGGATACTGATCTGGTGCAATTGTCTGCGCGGGTTCCGGCGAGCGACAGCGACCTGATCCTGGCGATGGTGGGACAGGCGGAGCAGGAAGCGGCCGCCGACACGGCGCAATAGGTTTCGCGCGCTGGAATCGCAGTCATCCGCGTATGGTATGGTGCGAAAGGAAAAGCAACCGCAGGTCCCCGTTCGACTCGGCCGACGCGGCGGCCTCGCTCAGGGCAGGCTTTCGACTCATCCGCCCGTTTCGGCGAGCGGATTCGCTCAGGATGACTGTGATGGGTTCAGATTCACGATTCCCACCCTAAAACTCCACGCTGTGCGCGGAGTTTTAGAATGGGGCACCCAATTTTGTGGTGGAACGAGCGATGGAAAGGCAACCGCAGATTCTTCGTCCCCTTCGCTACGCTGAGGGCCCTCAGGATGACAATGAGAATCAGAAATGGATGAGTGAGTGCGGAAGTTTGTGGAAGCAGGGAGAGAGATAGAAAGCATGAAGATTGCCATTCAGGGAGAGCCGGGCTCGTTCAGCCATGAGGCGGCGCTGAAGCTCGTGCCGGATGCGGAGATTCTTCCCTGCGCACTTTCGGCTGAGGTGTTTGCCGCGCTCGACTCGGGCGCTGCCGACGCTGCCGCGATTCCCATTGAGAACAGCCTGGCCGGCTCAGTGCTCGAACATTTTGACCTGCTGCTCCATCACGACGTGAAGGTGGAGCGGGAGACGCTGATACGCATCCGGCACAATTTGATCGCCGTCGCCGGGGCGAAAATTGGCGAGATCGACCGCGTGTATTCGCATGCTGTGGCGCTCGGGCAGTGCCGGCGCTTTCTGGCCGAACATTCCGCAATGAAAGCCGTTGCCTTCTACGACACCGCAGGAAGCGTAAAGCAGCTGGTGAGTGCGCACGATACGAAGGCAGCGGCCATCGCGAGCGAGCGGGCGGCCGCCTATTATGGCGGGGAGATTCTTGCCCGCGGCATCGAGGACGATGCAGAGAACTACACACGATTCTTTCTGGTGCGGCGCACTGCCGAAGCGGAAACCGATCCCGCGGCGAACAAGATGAGCGTGGCTTTCACTCTGGAGCACAAGCCGGGCTCGCTCGTTGCGGCGCTGAGTGCGCTGAGTGAGGTGGGTACCAATCTGACCGCGATTGAATCGCGGCCGGTGAAGGGCAAGCCGTGGGAGTACATCTTTTACGTGGATTGCAAGATCGGCTCTGCTGCTGAAGGAACGCGTGCCCTTGAGGCGCTCGGTGCGCATTGCGGGATGGTGAAAGAGCTGGGGCGCTATCGCGAGGCGCTCGGCGCAGGGATCTCCGGCGCTGCGTAGACAGCGCGCCCGTGCAAAAGCAAAAAGGGGATCGGTGATGACCGGTCCCCTTTTGTGTCGAACGAATTCCGATGCTCTGGTTTAGAAGTGGTAGGCGACACCAACCAACGGCTCAGACATGTTCCACCACTCGTTGGTGGTGAAGTTGTAGCCGCTGGTTCCCACGCCAAAGGTCGGCACTTTCGTGACCAGTCCGCGATATTCAACGCGGATGTCGAAGCTGGGGCTGACTTCGTAGGCAAACCCCGCGCCGTACATGGCGCCGACTGCGGTCTGCTGGTGCGCGTCGAGGGTTTTGGTTCCTGAGTTCAGGATGGGCAGGAAGATCAGCGCTGCCGGTCCGGCTTCGACAAAGGGATTGAAGTTCTTGAAGACGAAGGAGCGCACGTAAGCGCCCGAGATCTCCTGAGTGCGAGTCAGAATGCCGATGCCGTTGGGAAACTGGGGACCGTAAAAAGTGATCTTGTTCTGATAGGTGAGGCCGTAGTTGGCTTCAAGCGCGCTTGTGGGCGTCAGCATGAAACGATAGCTGGCCAATCCGCCGTAGGCGGTGGTGGAATGGACTTGAATGTCGGTGGATGAAGCCTTATACGGCTCGATCAGCGCCGATCCGCTCAGGCTGATGTCCTGGCGGCTTTCCTGGGCGCGGGCTGCGGCCACGCAGACGGCCAGCAGACAGACAAAAAAAGCAATCTTCTTCATTCGATCCTGTTCCTCTTGGACTGCACAAAAATGCGGCGGCAAAACCGATGCCAGTTTCCGCACACTAATCCGGTGCACCGGAAGCCCCGTGCCCCGCTCTCAGCATTGTAAATGGCCGGGGCGGGTCAATTGGGGCGGCGCACATGAAAGCTTACCCGGCTTTAGACGCATGCCGGCGAAAGAGGGCGTCATCCGGCCCGCTCGACGTGGTAATAAAATGGCGGTCCCTGCTCTTCGGCCATGGTTCTCAGCGTTTGCAGAAAGGCCTTGGCGGCGTAGGAGAGCGTGGCCTTGCGGCGGTGAACGAGGCGCAGCACGCGGCGCACGTCAAGCTCGTCGACTTTTACGCGGACCAGGTCGCCGGTTTCGAGTTCGCGCGCCACGGTCAGGTGGGGGACAAGCGCGACGCCGTTCCCCATCGCCACAAAACGCTTGATGGCCTCGATGGTCGGGAGCTCGATCTCCATGTTGAGCGGCGTACGGTAGCGCTGAAAGGCCTCTATGACCTTGCGGCGCAGCGGCGAGGCCACGTTGTGCGCGATGAAGGTTTCATTCCCCAGGTCGCGGATTGAGACTCGCGCGGCGCGAGCCAGCGGATGATGCGGGCTGACGATGAAGGCCAAGCTGTCACCGTAGACGGCGATGCTGCGAACCAGCGCGGGATCGGGCTTGAACGAGATAACGCCAAGCTCGAAGGTGCGCAGATTGAGTTCCTCGGGAATGCGCGAAGCCAGCATCCGCTGCACCGTCACGCCAATGTGCGGAAACTCGCGGCGAAATGCGTCGATGGCCGGCAGCAGAACCATGCAGGTGTATTCATTGGCGCCGAGCTGCAGGTGGCCGCGTTCCAGGCTTTTCAGCTCGTCGAGTGCGCTCGAGGCCTCGCGGCGCAGGGCCAGGAGGCGCTGCGCGTAGTCGCGCAAGAGGGTGCCAGCGGCGGTGAGCGAGCCATCGCGCGATGTGCGGTCAAAAAGCGTTTCGCCTACCGAGCTCTCCAGCTTGCGGATGACCTGGCTGACTGCGGGCTGGGTGCGGTGCAGGCGCTGTGCGGCGCGGGAGAAGCTGCGTTCCTCGGCGACGGCGAGAAAGGTTTCAAGCTGGCTGAGTTCCATGCGTGCTCCATCCCTTCTCTTCTGATTCGCTCTTTCACTATATAATCAAAACTTATCACGATCAAAACAATTATAACTTTGCCTTATAGAGTGCCAGTAGGGGACAATGGAGGAGTTGGACGAGGCCGGTCTTCCCCGGCAGGCACAGAGCAGGAATACCCATGAGCAGCGAACCTGTAGTTTTTTTTGACACCACCCTGCGCGACGGCGAGCAGTCGCCCGGTTGCAGCATGACCACGCAGGAAAAGCTCACCATGGCCCACGCCCTTGAGGATTTGGGAGTGGACATCATCGAAGCCGGTTTTGCCATGGCTTCGGAGGGCGATTTTGCCGCCATTGCGACGATCACGCAGGCCATTCGCAAGCCGCGGATCGCATCGCTGGCTCGCGCCAAGACCGAGGACATTGAGATGGCTGCGCGGGCGTTGCAGTTTGCCGACCGGGCGCGCATCCATGTATTTCTGGCGTCGAGCGACCTGCATCTCGAATACAAGTTGAAAATGAGCCGTGCAGAGGCGCTGGAGCAATGCGGCGAAAGCGTTCGTCTGGCGCGGTCGCTTTGCGACGATGTGGAGTTTTCTCCTGAGGACGCGACGCGTTCGAATCGCGATTTCCTGGTCGAGATGGTAGGCACTGCCGTGGAGGCGGGCGCCACGACGATCAACATGCCCGACACCGTGGGTTACGTGACGCCCGAAGAGTACGGCCAAATGTTTCGCGAAGTGCGCGAACGCGTTCCCGCGATTGACGACAAGGGCGTGGTGCTCTCGGCGCACTGCCACGACGATCTGGGGCTGGCGGTCGCCAACTCGCTGGCAGCGATCCAGGCCGGCGCGCGCCAGGTGGAATGCACCATCAACGGCATCGGCGAGCGGGCCGGCAATGCGGCGCTCGAGGAGATTGCGGCGGCGCTGTTTGTGCGCGGCGATCACTTCGGCTTGTCCACATCGATCAAGCTCGACCAACTTTATCCCACCAGCGAAGTGCTGGGCCAGCTCATTACCTTCAGGCCATCGCCGAACAAGGCGATTGTGGGTACTAACGCATTCGCGCATGAGTCGGGCATTCACCAACACGGCATGCTTGCCAATCCGCTGTGCTACGAGATCATGACGCCGCAGCTTGTGGGCGTGGCCAAGACGCACCTGGTGCTGGGCAAGCACTCCGGCCGCGCGGCGCTTAGGCATCGGCTGGAGCAGCTTGGTTTTACGGTGAGCCGCGAAGAGCTGCAGCAGGTCTACTACCGGTTTGTGGCGCTGGCCGACCGCAAGAAGAGCATCTATGACCAGGACTTGGTTGGGCTGCTACCAGATGGAATTCGCGAACGGCGGACAGAGCCGGTATCGGAATTGGATTGAGCGCGGATTCAACCTCTGATCTCTGAGAAGGAAGAAATGAAGCTGAAGATTCTAGTGACGGCCGGTGACGGCATCGGCCCCGAAGTGACCAACGAAGCGGTTGGTGTGTTGAAGGAGACGGCGGCGCTGGGCGGGCACGAATTCACGTTTGCCGAGAAGCGCATCGGCGGAGTGGCGATTGTGCAGGACGGAACACCGCTGCCCAAGGACACGCTGGACGCGGCGCTCGCATCTGATGCGGTTTTGCTCGGCGCGGTGGGCGGCAACGAATTCAATTCACTCCCGCCGGATAAGCGACCCGAGGCCGGATTGCTGGCGATTCGCGCGGCGCTGGGCGGATTCGCCAATTTGCGGCCGGCGTTTGCCTTCAAGGAGCTGGCGGCCAACAGCCCGCTGCGTCCTGAGATCGTCGAAGGCGCAGATGTTCTTTTTGTTCGCGAGCTTCTAGGTGGGCTTTATTTCGGCCAGCCGCGCGAATGGAATCGGACTTCGGGTGAAGCATGGAACACGATGCGTTATACGCGCGGCGAAGTAGAACGCGTGGCGCGGATCGCATTCGAGCTGGCTGCCAAGCGCCGCAAGAAGTTAACCAGCGTGGACAAGGCCAACGTGCTCGAAGTTTCGCAGCTGTGGCGGGCGACGGTGAACGAAGTCGGCAAGGATTTTCCGGGCGTGATGCTGGAGCACCAATATGTTGATGCCATGGCCATGCACCTGATGAACCGGCCGCGCGACTTCGACGTTGTGCTCACGGAGAATCTGTTCGGCGACATTCTGAGCGACGAGTCGGCGGTGATTACCGGCTCGCTGGGCATGCTGCCCTCGGCGACGATTGGTGGCAAGGTCAATTTATATGAACCAGTCCATGGATCGGCGCCGGACATCGCGGGCAAGGGACTGGCCAACCCGCTGGGCGCGATTCTGACAGGGGCGCTCATTCTGCGCCACTCGGGAGGGCTCGAAGCGGAGGCTGCGGCGATCGAGTCGGCGGTGCGCAAAGTGCTCGAGCAGGGATTCCGCACGCCGGATTTGGCGCGCGGACAGAAGCAGGGAGTGACGGTTCTCTCGACGAAAGAAATGGGCGCGAAGGTGCGGGAGACGGTGAAAGAGCAGCTTGTAAACGCATAAGAATTGGTTTTCAGGAGCTGTACTTCAATGAGTAGCGAAGCGAAAACATTATTCGAGAAAGTTTGGGAGCAGCATGTGGTGGTTGAGCCGAAGGGCGAGCCCACGCTGATCTACATCGACCTGCAACTGGTCCACGAAGTCACTTCGCCGCAGGCCTTCGAAGGGTTGCGGCTCGCGGGGCGCAAGGTGCGGCGGCCCGATCGCACCATTGCCACGGTCGATCACAATGTGCCGACGACCATCGAAGGGCGCCTGAACATCGTCGACCAGATTTCTGCCAAGCAGATCGAGACGCTGCGTAAGAACTGCGCCGACTTCGGCGTCGAGCTTTACGACGTGAACTCGCGCGAACAGGGAATTGTGCACGTGATCGGGCCAGAGTTGGGATTGACCAAGCCCGGCATGACGATTGTTTGCGGCGACTCGCACACGTCGACCCATGGCGCATTCGGAGCGCTCGCTTTTGGCATCGGCACCAGCGAAGTGGAGCACGTGCTGGCCACGCAGACGCTGCCGCAAGGGAAGCCGCAGACCTTCCGCATCGCTGTCGAGGGCAAGCTGCCGCTGGGTGTTACGGCGAAGGACGTGATACTGGCCATCATCGGCAAGATCGGCACCGACGGAGCGACGGGCTGCGTGATCGAGTACGCCGGTTCGGCGATACGCGCGCTCTCGATGGAAGGCCGCATGACCGTTTGCAACATGAGCATCGAAGCAGGCGCGCGCGCGGGCATGATCGCGCCGGATGAGACGACGTTTGCGTATCTGAAGGGCCGCCCGTCCTCGCCGAAAGGCGCCGATTGGGAAAAAGCAGTGGCCG
>CAZVYV010000156.1:0-7121 GCA_964630985.1 uncultured Occallatibacter sp. | reverse complement strand
AGATAGCCCTGAATCGGATGCAGACGGAAGCCCGTCTCGTACCGATGGTGCTTGACGCTCCACGTGAAGACGCGGACTTCGTCGAAGTCGAACAGCAGTCCTGATTGAAGCGGGTCGAGCACGGTCAGATACTCGGGAACCTGGTGATCCGGCTTGTCGGAATCCGGATCGTTCACCTTGGTGAGAACCCATGCGCCCACGATGCGCTGGTCCTCGGCATACTGCCCAATCTCGTCCGGAACGTCCACGTCCAGGCGGCTCGCAAGCAGCCAGCCCACGCGGCCATCCGCATCGCGCGCCAGCCACCAGTCTTCGACGACAGGAGGCGCGGGCGCTTCGGCTCCCGCTCCACTCGCCGGCGCTGCGGCCGGAGCGGACTTCGGCGGCGCGGCGCTGGAAGCCGGCTTTGCGGGAGTTTTGCTGCTTGGAGCGGGATTTTGAGTTTTGGGAAACGGAATCGGCAGCGGCGATTCGGGCGCATTCTTGAGCGCCGAAGCGCGCGCCAGCAGTTGCACTTTGGCATTGCCTGCGAGCAGGTAGAAGCGCGGCGTCTCGCGCCCCGGCAGCAGGTGCATGGCAAGGTCGTCGCGCAACGTGGCCGTCGCCGCCGCGGGGTCGTCCTTATGCAGCTTGCTGAGCTGGGCGAATCCGTCGTAGGTCTTCTCGTCGATCACCGCGCGGTCTTCAATCCAGCCGATCTCGTTCTTGTCGGTCTTGACCTTGAGAAAGCGCTTGGCGTGATCGAGCACCTCGAGCGGCTGTCCGTTCACAACCTCGCACACGCGGTTTGAGACCGGTGCAACGCGGTCGTGCAGGTAGCTTGTACGGATCGAGACGTAGACCATGTCATGATGCTCGTGCCGGAATCGCGAGCAGCCCGAGGCGAAGATCAGGCAGCACAGCGCGGCCAACGGCAGCGCAAGACGGGTTGAGATGCGCCGGAGGGAGCGAACAGGGAGGATTGGCAAACGAGTGAGCACAGCTCGTGGCGTTCAAGTCGAGAATAACATTTCGCGCGCTGGGGCGCGCGAAACGGTTCTTAAGTTCGCAGTTCTTAGTTCGCAGCTGCCGGTGGACGGCAGACAGCAGGCACCAAACAGGGGGCTTTGATCTGAGAACTACGAACTGTCAGCTGTCCTACGGCAGTGCCGCGACGGCGACGGCTCCAACGGGATCGGTCCCGGTCTCGGCCTTGATGGCTAAGGTCAGCGCGCCGGAACTCATCGTAAAGGCTTCGAGGTCGGGATCGCCGCTGGTCGTCGATCCGCCCGTAGCGACTGTCAGGACGAAGTTGCTTTCGCTGTCCTCCGCCAGGCTGATCGGCTGAATGCCGGACGCGATCGTGCTTCCCGTTGCCACTGTGTACGTTGTCCCGGCGGCCGTGATGGGAAACCAGGCGATGTTCCCAGCGGAAGTGTTGCCCGTGCCGTTGGCGACGTAGACATAGTCACCGTTGGCGAGGGGCAAAATGGCGTTCGGGGCAAGTCCGCCGCTCGAGATGGGAGAGCCAGCCGCCTGCGTGAGGGTTTGGGGAGTGGCGAGCGAACTGTAATTGAAGACACGAAGTACGCCCGCATTCAATGCGGTCTCGCCGATGTAGAACACACGAGGCGTACTGCTCGGATCGACGGCCACCGAGAGCGCCGAAGCGCCAGTATTTGCAGGCGGAATCGTTATTGCTGTGGCTCCCAGCGGATTGGCATTAGCGGCCGTGAACGGAACCACAATCGTTCCACCCGGACCGAGTGCGACAAAGAGATTGGCACCGTCGGCCGAGAGAGCCATCTGCTTGACTACTGCATTGGTGATGGATCCGAACACCTGGCTCGGAGCGACACCGCCCGGTCCGGCGTAAACCCCGGTCGATGGATTGATCGCGATCGCGTCGATCTGCGGACTGTTGCCGGCCGTGGCAAATGTATCGATAAGCCACGATCCGCTGATCACCATGGCTGCGGGGATGTCAGTCGCGATCGGGTTGCCGCTGTTCCCAATGGTCAACTCGCCGCCGGATCCAATCGTATAGAGGTAAATGCCGTTGAGCGTGCCGACGTAAAGGAACCCTCCATCAGAGGCGACCGCGATAGAAGTCGGCGCGGAGAGCAGCGTGTAGGGGCTGCCTGTCACAGTGCCGAGCGTGCCCGAGGTAATGGCATAAGCCGCGATCTGCTTGGTCGTCTGGTCCAGAACATAGAACACGCCGCTCGAGAGCGTGGTGGGTGTGGTGGTGGTCGTCGTTGTCGAAGGAGGAAGGTCCCAGAAGCCTTTGCATCCGGCCAGAAGCGCGGCGACTACCAATCCAAATGCTGCCCAACGCACGCTCTTCATCGTGATCCCTCGCACATGCCCATCCCGCGGCCAATTCGTTTCGATAGAACTCTCGAACGGCTTCTGCTCAAAGGGTACCGCTTGGTTGCCGGCTTTGTCTTGTCGCCGGACTTAACGCGCGCACAGCGCGGTACTTTCGGCAGTCATCAGCAGATAGACGCGATCAGGCGGGAATTCGCTCTCGGCCGAGCTCGCCCCCGGCGCTGAGATTACTCGCGTGGCGCCAGGAGCTCCGGATCATTGTTTCGCACATTCCCAACCCGCTCACTGACCGGCCATGAGACCATTTGTTCCGCTGGAAACGGCCGCAGCAAATCCACTGGCAGGCGCTCTACGGCAGCGGGCTCGAGCCAGCGGTTGTAATCTCTCGGCTCCAAAATTACAGGCATTCGATTGTGAATTGGCTCAAGGACTTCATTGGCATCGGTGGTCAGAATTGTGAATGTCTCAAGGTACGTCCCGGGCGCCTCACCCTCTTTGGGGCGCCATCGTTCCCAAAGCCCTGCGAAGGCGAATGGCTCTCCGCTTCTCATGCCGATGGCGAATGGCTGCTTGGTCTTAGCGTCGCGCTTCGCCCATTCGTAAAAAGCATCTGCGGGAACCAGGCAGCGCCGCTTGCGCAGTGCTTCGCGGAAAGCGGGCTTGTTTGCGACCTCTTCTGCCCGCGCATTAATCGTGGAGTAGCCGATCTTCGCGTCTTTGGCCCAGAAAGGCACCAGGCCCCAGCGCAGCAGCGCAAACTCCCGGGCTCCCGTCTCCTGGCCTAGACGTACAACTGGCTGCACACTTTGCGGAGCAATGTTGTAGCTGGCAGAGAAAGGCGGCAAATCTTCCAGGTCGACTCCGAACCAATCCGCAAGAACCTCTCGCGTTGACCTGCGCGCAAATCGTCCGCACATAGAGCCAATCATACGACCGGAACGATTCTGGTGGCATCTTCGCGATTGGATTGAGACCTTCGTGGCGAGGGAAATCGGGATCGTCGCACAGGGTCGCACAGGAACAACACTCGACGCCAGACATGGCGGAATGGCAGGGGCGCTAGGGCGCCTCGGTGTAGGTATAGCTATTGGATAACAAAGTGCCGCTGCTGAGCTTTGTCCAGAGCTGGACGTAGATCGGGGCGCCGTTCGTCGGCAGAGTTACTGTCGCGCTGGTGCCGCTCAACGGACCAACGTTCACGAGGCTGGCGGTACCTGGCGAAGTCCCCACCCAGAGATAGTATCCAGTCACTCCGCCTTTGCCGGCATTCCAGGCGAAGGTTGTCGATGCCCCGGTCAGCGTGCTGCCGCTGGTCGGGCTGGTGATCGCAGCTGCGGACTGTGTGAACTCGGTGTAGGTATAACTATTGGAGAGCAAGGTGCCGCTGCTGAGCTTGGTCCAGAGCTGGACGTAGATCGGGGCTCCGTTCGTCGGCAGCGTTACGGTCGCGCTGGCGCCGCTTAACGGACCCATATTCACCAGGTTGGCGGTACCTGGCGAAGTCCCCACCCAGAGATAGTATCCAGTCACTCCGCCGGAACCTGGGTTCCAGGTGAGGGTGGTCGATGCTCCGGTCAACGTGCTGCCACTGGTGGGGCTGGTTATGGCGGCTGCGGACTGCGTGTACTCGGTGTAGGTATAGCTATTGGAGATGAAGGTCCCGCTGCTGATCTTTGTCCAGAGCTGGACGTAGATCGGGGCTCCGTTCGTCGGCAGAGTCACGGTCGCGCTGGTGCCGCTCAGCGGACCTATGTTCACCAGATTGGCAGTGCCGGGCGATGTGCCGACCCAGAGATAGTATCCCGTGACCCCGCCGGTGCCGGCATTCCAGTTGAATGTTGTCGATGCTCCGGTCAGCGTGTTGCCGTTGGTCGGGCTGGTGATCACGGCCGGAGACTGCGTGAACTCGGTATAGGTGTAACTGTTGGACAGTAAGGTATAGCTGTTGAGCATTGTCGAGAGCTGCACGTAGATCGTGGCTCCGTTCGTCGGCAGAGTTACTGTTGCGCTGGTGCCGCTCAACGGACCGATGTTCACCAGGTCGGCGGCACCTGGCGAAGTCCCCACCCAGAGATAGTATCCAGACACTCCACCGGTGCCCGCATTCCAGGTGAAGGTGGTCGAAGCTGAAGGCAGCGCAGTGCCGGGCGTTGGGCTGGTGATGGCCGCGGCGGTTCCGCCCAGGCTATTGCCGGTCAGATCGCCTCCCGTGAAGGAGAGGATGTTGACCGCAGGGCCGTCAAAGATCGAATCGGCAATCCCTGGTTGTCCGGCCGAATAAGTGTTGTTGGCATCCGTGTAGGAGATCATCTGCACACCGTCGAAATACACGCTGTGCGTGGAGCCCTGCGATTCCAGCCGCAGTTCGCGCGGAGCAATCGCCAGGTTTGCCGACGCCGAGGCAAGCAAAGTGAAGTTCAAGCTCGATGAGCCGTCGTCGTCGACCCGATAGAGCTGTAGTTGCTCGTCGTAGGCGATGGCCAGATAGCCGCTGCCGTTGTCGACTCCCTGCACCCGCGTCATCACTCCCGGCCAACCGCCCGTCCCGGGATCCTGATCGTAGGTGATGTCCGCAAACTGATTCGGGCCCACCGCCGGCGTCAGCAAGAGCTCCGCGCTGTTGGTGTCTGTCGAAAACACCTCGTTGTCCTTCTGCAGACTGGTCCACGAACCCGTCGTGCCCCACATCCCGTTCTCCGACAACGGATCCTCGACACCGCTGAAACTGCTGCTCGCCGTGATGCCCGGCTGGCCGACCGAGAAACTGATGGCATAATCGTCCGCGTCGACGACCGCCGTGGCGCTATCCAGGCAGCGCACGTAGTAGCTGTAACTGCCGCCGTTTTGGAGACCGGTCACCACGGTCGCATGCGCTGTCCCGCCGGTGGTCGAGAACGTTTTCGTCATAGCGCTGTACGCCACTCCGGTTGTCTTCGAGTAACGGCAGGTCGCGGCAAGATCGGTGTTCAGGCTCAACGTCGCCTGCGTGGTGCCCGGGGCAAATGTTTGAAAGGGCAATCCTCCAGTTCGCGGCGGCTCTATATTGCCGGCCGCCGGCGCAGTGAGGGTGGCACTCGCATTCAGGCCGGTAACGGCGCCTTCCAGCCAGCCACTGTTCCAGCTGTGCGCTCTTTCGGGGCCTTGTATAAAAGTGTGCAGAATTGATGCCGCCGTCATTTGACTGTCCAGTTCGTCCATCTCGGCGGTCCACGAGGCTTGATCTCCGCTAATCCACAGGCGATTCTGCTGTTGGAATGGACCGGCGTTGGAAGATACGAGAGAAGGAATGTTGTAGAGGTCGAAATTGCTCTGGGTACCGAAGTTCATCGGCAAAGCGCCCGGCGTAGAGACACCGGTTGTATTGATATCGCTCAACTGCGCCGGCGCGTCCCAGTCCGCGGCTCCATTGAAGATGCCTGGGTGCCTCAGGATCAAGAAAAGGGTGCCATTCCCCGACTTGCTGAAACCAATGAGGTAACGCTGCGGCACACTACCCTTCGCAAAAGTGTCGCCGAACGGGACGAGATCATCGATGATAAAGCTCTCCATTCGTCGCGTTTGATCCTCGATGTTGTCTCCATACCACGGCTCATAGGCAAAGGATGGCGCGATCAATGTCATGTTGAATTGATCTTGCGCATCGAGCAGCCGCAATTCCTCCAGCCCGTCGCTCCATTGCGACGAAGTTGTATCGACCCCAGCGTCCACCGGAAGCACAAACAAGATTCGCGGCGGCATTCCCGGAGCCGGATTCGTTGGCTGTAGAACTCGAATCGTCTGTGGTTCGGAGTCCTGGTAGACAGACGTAACAGGGTAGTACTGTACCCCGTTGGCGTCAGTCGTCGGGGTTCCGACGGTCATTGTGGATGTGCTTTGTGCGCTCGCACAGCGCGCGCTCGCAAACAGAAGCCACACGGATGTCAGAGCGAGGGTCGACAAACCTCCGAGCCGCGTCTTGAAAATGCGCAATGTGACACTCGACCGCAAGGAGCCATGGCCGCGATCGCGAGCGGCGTTTTGGCTTGGAGCCGCTGCATTGCAGGGAAAGGCTAGTAGCTTCGCTGAATGACTCATTATCACCAATTGTGCAAGGCAGGAATCTAGTTAAAACAGTATCTTAGCCTAACATGATGCGGCCTGTTCGAGGTGAGATTTTCAGTACTGAAACCGCACTCTCGTCAGTAACTTCAGTGCGCGTTACATAAGTTGCAGGGACAGAACATAATGCCGAAAATTTCACAGCATCTCCGCATTCGAAGTGTCACCGATGTGCGGAAATGGCACAAAAGGTGTAGACCCCAAAATGCTGCGCCTCGCAAGAATTCAATCCAGACACGATGAGGCCCTTTTTCTGGACTCAACGTTTGGCGCGTTCGATACACAGCCTGACAGATTTCTGCCGCGAGTTTGCCTTTCGACCATTCGGCGAATCGGTCATCCCGGTCGCATGCGCGATGCCACAGGTGGTGGCGAGCTTGTTCGTTAGTGCGTGTTCGTGACAGCGGCCGACGTTGCACCGCGGCAAGTCCCGCATGATCGGCGGCAAGGCTCAACATCGCCTCCGGAGCGCCTGAATTCAGAGTTCCATTAGGCTTACCTGGCGATCGGGTTGAGGTCGTCCCGCATTCGGCGCGGTGACCGCTCCCTGCCGTCAGGTTCTAGCTCGGGCGGCCGCCGGATGCAGCACGGCGGCGGAAGCGATCATCCACCGGTTGGCGCCCTTGAAAGCCCGATTCAACGGTGTGCCAGTATTCGATTGACGGTTCGCCCATTCGCCAGCAGAGCAGCACCACTTGATCGTCAATGCGGCA
>CAZVYV010000155.1:0-7143 GCA_964630985.1 uncultured Occallatibacter sp. | reverse complement strand
TCGGGAACCGTCGATAGAACGCAAGGGTAATAAGGGCCTCGAAGCACACCTTTTCAAGCAATGCTGGTTGACCGACTGCCTGAGATTGGCAAGTTTTTCATCCGGCGTGACTGGCAGCGATTGAGGTCGCGTGCCTGGCCGATCATGCGACGCTCGTTCGTTTCTGATGAGCGGGTCGCGCTAGGTTTGAAGTCCGCGGCCCGAAGTCCGCGAATTGACCCGCGGCAATTTGGGGGGGGAACGCCCTCGCTCGCACTCTGCAACGGGAGCGCTTATGAAAGCGAATATCGTCGCCTTTTCTGCCTTGGCCTGCGTTTTCGCAGGAACGATGGCAGCCGCTCAAACCGAGCGGGCTCTTTTGATCGGAATCAATACCTATCAACCGGCGGGCACTACTGCCGATCATCCTGCGGGCTGCGTCTATGGTCGCTGCGAGTTGGGCACCTTCGAAAATCTCGACGGCTCGGTCAACGACGCTCAGGCAATGGCTGATCTGCTCACCAGTCCCAAGTTCGGCTTCCCGGCCGCCAACGTTGTCTTGCTCACCAACCCGGCGCCGAGTCAGTCCAGCCCTGGCGTCACCCTCCTTCCTGCAGATCAGACCACGCGCGACGGCATTCTTGCTGCCATGCAGAAATATCTTGTGGACCTTCCGCAAAAGGGCGACACTGTCGTGTTTTACGACGCCAGCCACGGCTCGCTGCGCGTCAACAGCAAAGGCAACAAACTCACGGTGCTGGTCGGCAATCAATATGTCCATGCAGACAGCACATTGGTGCCCTCTGACGCTTACAAGGGCGGCTACGACGTGCGCGACCGCGAGATGACGCGCATCTTCAACGCCGCTCTCGACAAGGGCGTCCACCTTACGGTCATCCTCGATAGCTGCCACTCCGGCGGCATCAGCCGCGGCATCGGTCCCATCTACCGCGAGCGTGCCCTGGCGTTTGATCCCCGCGATATCAGCGAAGCACCAGACGCTCTGCCCAATGGGCAGCCGCGCCCCGCTCCAACCCAGCGCACCGACAATCCCGCGCTGGTCTTTTCTGCCGCGCAGCAGGATCAAACCGCCAAGGAAATGCCCGCAGGAACCGAGCCGCACGGCGCTTTCACGGCCGCGCTGCTTCAGGCTTTGCAGGCTCTACCCGCCGACACTCCCAGCTCCATTGTTTACGAGCGCGTAAAGGCTGTCCTTGAGGGCGGCAATGTGCCCGATCAGGAACCGGACCTCGACGCAACGGCTGCGCGGCGCGAGCAGCCGCTCTTCGGTGGCGCCGCCGCAAAGTCTGACAAAGTGCGCGCTGCAGCGCTCGGAACGAACGATGACGGTTCAATCTCGCTCGACATCGGCCGCGCCTCCGGCCTTGGCGTGGACAGCGAGTTCACTTCCACAACGCCCAACAGCGCGGGACAGACGGTTCAGCTTCGCATCACCAGCCTGGACGGCCTGGCCCGCTCCTCGGCGGAGATTGTCAGCCCGGCAGGCGCAAAAGTGGCCCCTGGCGATCTTTTCGAGTTGAGCAAATGGATTCCCGCCGATAATCCGCCGCTGCTGGTTTGGCTTTGGCCTTCCAATCTTTCCCAGGACCAGATTGACGCGGCAATCGCGCAGGTCCAGACTTCCGGCGCTACTCTGGTCTCCGACCCTGCTGAGCAGCAATGGACCCATGTCCTCAGCTGGGATGGGACGAATTGGATATTGCAGCAGGCGGGTTCGGCCAGCACGGTTACGCTCGGCGCGCCGCTCACTGCGGACGCCGTCAAGAAAAACCTTCCCGCCGGTGCGAAGCTATGGGTCAATCTTCCGCCTTCCCAAGAGCTGGCCGCCAAGCTCAAGCCGTCTGGTAGCGACAGCGCCGTACAGATCGCCGGCAACCTGTCAGTCGCACACTATGCACTCACCGGCGTTCTCACCGCAGACGGTCCCGCCTACGCCTGGTATCACAAGAGCGAGTTGGCCGCGGGACCACCCTCGCCCAATGCGCCCCCGCACAGCCCCGGCTGCTCCGCCACATCGCAGTATCCCGTGCGCACCGACTGGGTACCCGTGGGCGGTGCCTCCGCCATCGAAGCCGCGGGAACCAAACTGAATCACTACTCTTCGCTCCTCGCCAAAGTGCATGGCTGGCTCGAGCTGGCCAACAGCCCCGCTGATGCATCCACCGATGAGTTCTATTCGCTCACCCTCCTGCCATCCAATGCCACGGCGCCGCTTCCAGCCAATCAGACGACGCACCAGGGCGATCAGCTCAAGATGGCTCTTGCCTCCGATGACCGCATCATCGATCATCGCTGGGTCTATGTGCTCGATATCGATTGCCATGGCCAGGGCACCTTGCTTTACCCGCGCGACTATTCCGAAAATCAGTTTCCCAACGACGCCGACAACGGACGGCAATTCATACTGCCGGGCGCGCCTGTCCTGCGCATCGGTCCGCCTTATGGTGTGGATACGCTGATCATGCTCAGCACCGAGCAGCCGCTGGCCGACCCATACGTTTTGAACTTTGAAGGCGTGGCGACGCGCGGCGCGCGTGGAGCTTCGTCGCCGCTGGAAAAACTTCTGAATCAAACCAGTGGAGGAACCCGCGGGTTCTCAGGCGAGGTCCCCACAAATTGGGGCATCGGATTGATGACCGTTCACAGTGCTCCCACCGCTGCGCCAAATTGAGCTTTTCAGATTCGTTCATCATGAATTGATTTCATGAATCGGGCCAACAACCGCGTCGAAGAACAAGGGTCGACGCCTTCATCCAAGGGGAGACGGCAGCCCGCATCTGCGGGTATGCTGATTGTGCGATGCGCTGAGGGCTCGGGGCCGGTGGCGCTCGAAATAAACGGTAAATCGACGGGGGCAAGATGAGCCGTTCGGCAAAAATCGTCTTATTGGCAACCTTAGGTGTCGCAACATTTGTCGCAGCTCCCGCCGGCGCGCAGGGCTTCGGCGCCAGCAAGGAAAAAGTCACGCTTCACCGCAAATTGCCTGCCGTGGTGCATCTGCCGGGAGACACCATCAAGGTGGTCATCAAATCCTCCGACGCCGAAGAAGATGGCGCCCTTCCCTACGATTTCCAGGCCCTGCTTGAAACCGAGCTGCTGAAGGACGATCCCAACCTTCGCGAAGATGACAATCCCGCCGCGGAAATCATCTGCGAGATCACCGAGTACTCGCATCCCGACCCCGAATACACGAACAAGCTGGCGCCGGCCGCGGCACTGGGCGGGTCCCAGATCGCTTCGATCGCCAAGGCAGGCGCGGTTGAGCGCATTACCGGGAAACTCAACGTGTCCTTCCAGGCGAAGGATGCGAACGGCCACGGGATTATCTCTGACAACATCGAATCCACATACGACCAGGAATTTGACAGCGCGGGAAATTCAACCGCGCACGGCGTGTTGGGGCAGGTGACGGGAAGCCTTTCGCATGCGAAGGGCGGTCAGAAGAGCGAAGATGGCCCTCCGACGCCCGCCGAGTTGAGATCGCGCTTGATTATCGACGCTGTGCAACAGATCGCCGAGCACGTGGTCAACTCCGATGAGTCCATCGAAGTGCTGCTCGCCCGCAAGGATGGTCCGCTTGAGGAAGGCGATAAGGACGCCGAAACGGGGCTTTGGGAGCGCGCCCTTGAGACCTACGAAACTGCGCCGCCGTTTCCCAAACCGGACGAGGACGCATACAGGCTCTATGACATTGGTGTGGCCTACGAGGCGCTCGCCTATGAAGCCGAAGATGAGAAGGCGACCATGAAATACCTTGACCAGGCCGCTATCAATTACGGCAAAGCCATCGATGCCAAGCCCACCGAAAAGTATTTCGTCGCGCCTCAAAAGCGCATCGAGACGGCGATCGCGCATTACAAGGAACTCGATCTCGAGAAGCAGCGGGCCGCAGCACACACGGCCGACGCTGAAGACTCCAAAGCGCAGGGTTTGACCAACGATCAAGTCATTGCCATGGTCAAGTCCGGCATGGACGACGCCACCGTCATTCAGGCGATCCGCGGCGCAAGCGCGGTCAATTTCGATCTCACGCCGACCGGTCAGAAAGCTCTTGCCACGGGCGGCGTCAGCCCCCACCTCCTCGCCGAAATGAAGGTGCAAGCCGCAAAGAAGCCTCCCGCAGTCGTGCACAAGGGGCTGAACGACACGCAAATCATCGCCATGGTCAAATCCGGCATGGATGAGCAAACCATCATTCAGGCCATTAACGGAGCCAATGCCGTTGACTTCGACCTTAGTCCCTCGGGCCTGCAAGCGCTCTCGAGTGGCGGCGTCAGCGCCCGCGTTCTCGACGCCATGAAATCCCGAGCCACGAAGAAGCCGGCGGGAACTACCAAGCACGTGGCTGAAAAATGATCACGCCCCTCCGATTCAAACTTGCCGTTTTGCCGTTGCTTGCCGCAATGCTGATCGCATGTCCCGCTGCGCGCGCGCAGGGCGTGCGCTGCGGCGCCGGACAGGACCTCATCGTCCAGGCGCTGGAACGCATCACGCCGCAAAGCGGCAACGATGTCTTTGAAGACGCGCTTCAGTTGCTCAAGTCTGCGGTTGCGGAATGTCCCGAGCTGGGCGACGCGTGGTACTACCGCAGTCTGGTTGAAAAGCATCTTGGTCACGATTCTCTCGCCAACTACGCGATGGAAAAAGCGCGCTTCAACAGCTCCGAGGCGCTCGATCAGGGCCTGAACCCGCTCGTCTTGTCCACGCCGGCCTCGCGTGGCTTCGAGGATGCGGGCACGGAAACTCCGGTGCCGGCCGCTCCGCCCGTGAAGCCCGGCCCGGTGCAACAAAAGTGGGCGCTCGTTGTCGGCATTGGTCACTTTACTGACAAGCAGATTCCCCAGCTTAACTACACCGGAGCCGATGCGACCGCCTTTGCCACTGAGCTGAAGGATCCATCCATCGGCGGCTTTCCCGTGGAAAACGTTCACATCCTCACTGACGATCAGGCCACCACCAAGAACATCAAGGAAGAGCTCAATTGGATCGCGCGCCACGCGCAGCCTAACGATCTTGTTGTGATTTACGTGGCCACGCATGGCACGCCGCGAACCACCGACACAGCGGGCGGCGCCAACTACCTCATCACTTACGACACCGAAGCTTACTCCGGTGGCAGCCTCGATGAGGACGCGCTCTACGCTACGGCCTATCCGATGGTGGAATTGGCCGATGCCGTCTCCACGCGTATGAAGGCGCTGCGCACCGCCGTCTTTCTCGATACGTGCTACAGCGGTGGCGCAGCCGGCGCAAATGGATCGCAACCCTCCGCACCCCTCACCAACACAGCACCGTCAGGAAACATGCTCACGCACATGACCGACGGAACCGGCCGCATTGTTATTGCCGCCAGCGAGGTCAATGAGGAATCGCTCGAAAGCAGCCAGCTCCATCACGGCTACTTCACGTATTTCCTGCTCCAGGCTCTCAAGACCGGCAAAGGCCAGACGCCCTTGAGCCAGGTCTACGCCTCAGTCGCGCAGCAGGTTTCGACGAGCGTTTCCTCGCAGGGCATGCACCAGCATCCCGTGATGAATCGCAGTTCAGCCGACGCGGACTTTGCGCTCCGAACTCCCCCCGCGGCAACCGCGAGCGCTCACCCTTAAACGAAATGTGGGCCATGAAACCAACCGGCCTCAATCCGATACGCACCTGCGCAGTTTGCCTTGCTGCGTTCTTCGCGGCTGCGTCGGGGACCGCGCAGCCCGGCGCATTAGCAAACCAGATCGCACAACACGAACAAAGTCTTGCTCAAGCGCGGTCCAGCAAAAACGTTCGCCAGCAGGTCTCTGAGTTCAACATTCTTGGCGCCCTTTACTACAGCTCAGGCCAGCTCGAAAAAGCGCTCGACTACCTGAATCAGGCATTGCCCATCGAGCAAAAGTATTCGAGTATGCTCGGCCAGGCCACGACCCTGAACACGATGGGCCGCGTCTACACCGATCTTGGTCAGGAAGACAAGGCTCTCGACTTGCTGAACCAAGCACTGCCGTTCTGGCGCGCGCTCCCATCACGCGCAGGGGAAGCCGAGACTCTCAACAACATCGGCAAAGTCTATAACAATCTCGGACAACACGATGCCGCGCTGAAATCCTTGAACCAGTCCCTCGCAATCTGGCACGAAGTCAATGCATCGCCTGCCGCTCCCTCCGCACAGAGCACTTCACCCGGCACTTCTCCGCCAACAAGCGCGCCAACATCTAGCTTCTTCGCGACTGCCAGCATCAATGGTGAAGCCAGCACGCTCGATAACCTGGGCCGATCCTGGTCCGATATGGGCGACGGCAAGCAGGCCCTCGACAACTTCAATCAATCTCTGTCCATCTTCCGCAACCTGGGCGAGCGCAACGGCGAAGCGCTGGTGCTCAACGACACGGGTCCCGCCTATGCCGCTCTTGGTCAGAAACAAAAAGCGCTCGATGCCTACAACCAGGCCATTGCGCTCTGGCGTGAACTGGGCAACCGCCAGGGCGAAGCGCTCACGCTGAACAACATTGGCCGCTTGTATAACGACCTTGGCGAGCATCAGACCGCGCTCGATTACTACAATCAGGCTTTGCCAATCTGGCGCGAAGTTGGCAACCAGAGCGGCGAGGCTCTTGCGCTCAGCGATATCGGCCGCGCCTACGCCGATCTCGGCCAGCCCGCAAAAGCGCTCGACTTCCAAACCCAGGCCCTGCCTCTCTACCGCCAGACTGGCAGCCGCCGCGGCGAAGCAATGGTGCTCAATAATCTCGGCCGCGATCACTCCGACATAAATGAAGCCCAGCAGGCTTATGACCTCGACGTCCAGGCACTCTCCATCTGGCGCGAAGTGAAGGACCAGCCCGACGAAGCGCAGGATTTGATGACCATCGCATGGGCCTACTCTGAGCTGAAGCAACCAGAACTGTCCTTTACCAGCGCCATTGCTGCGCTCGGCTTGGCAAAAACGACTGCCGATCCGCAAATCGAGGGCAACATCGAAAACTCCATCATGATCGGCTTCCGCAAGCAGAATAAACCTGAAGAAGCCATTCTCTTCGGTCTGCTCGCGGTCAACGATTACGAACAGATTCGCAAAAACATTCTGGGCATGGATAAAGAGGTTCAGGCGGGATTTGCGCAATCGCGTTCCAGCGCTTACCGCATGCTGGCCGAACT
>CAZVYV010000154.1:0-7189 GCA_964630985.1 uncultured Occallatibacter sp. | reverse complement strand
CGCCAGGAACGGCAGATTTTGGCCGGCTTGCAGCATCCATATATTGCCCGGCTGATGGATGGCGGGGTAACCCAGGACGGGGAACTGTATCTGGCTATGGAGTATGTGGATGGAGTTCCCGTCCACCGCTTCTGTGAAGAGCAGCACCTTTCCGTGAGGGAACGGCTCGCGCTGTTCTTGCGTATTTGCGAGGCCGTCCAGTTCGCGCACCAAAACCTCGTGGTCCACCGCGATTTGAAGCCGGACAATATTCTCATCGCTGAAGACGCCACTCCCCGCCTTCTGGATTTTGGGACCGCCAAGCTGATCTCTCCATCGCCAGTTGGGCGGGGAAACGAGTTCACCCGTCTTGGATTCTTGTCCTTTACACCGCAATATGCCAGCCCGGAACAGGTCCTTGGCAACTCCATCACCACCGCCTCTGACACCTACTCGCTCGGCGTGTTGCTCTACCTCCTGCTTACCAACGCGCTGCCGTATGAGCTGAGGGAGTTCACCACAGAAGAAATGGTGCGAGTGATCTGCAACGAGCCGCCGTGCAAGCCGGCTCAGGCCGCGGGCTCGGGCAAGCGGCTCGACTCAGATCTCGAAGCCATTCTTCACAAAGCTCTGCGCAAGGAACCGCTGCAGCGTTACCTTACCGCCGAGCAACTGGCCGCCGATCTGCAGGCTTACCTTGATGCAAAGCCCGTTGCGGCGCGCCAGGGAACCATTCGCTATCGAGCAGGCAAGTTCATCCGCCGGCACACGCTGGGTCTTGCAAGCGCCGTGTTGCTGGCCATTACCCTCACCGCCGGCATTGCCGGAGTGTTGTGGCAAGCAAAGGTCGCCAATGAGGAGCGGCGAAAATCCGACGCGCGCTCCGCGGACCTGCGCCAATTGAGTGACAGCCTCTTGTCGGAGTTGGACGAGGCAATCAAGCAGCTTCCTGGCTCGACCGGCGCACAGAAATTGCTTGTCACGCGTGTGCTCGAGCACTTGGACCGCATGGCCA
Source organism: uncultured Occallatibacter sp. (assembly GCA_964630985.1). Lineage (GTDB taxonomy): Bacteria > Acidobacteriota > Terriglobia > Terriglobales > Acidobacteriaceae > Telmatobacter. Next base: position 6,195 of record CAZVYV010000154.1, on the reverse strand, counting down.
GGGACGCACACGGCGATCGCCTGACAGAACTCGATCTGGTGGACGCGTATACGCGGCTGGGAAATATTCAGGGCAACACCTACGATCAGAACCTGGGCGATACTGCGGGAGCGATGACCAGTCTCGATAAAGCCATCGCAATTGCTCAGCCGTTGGTAGCTTCCAACCCCGGCGATCGAGATGCTCTGCAGGCACTGGCCAACGCGCAGGAATCGCGCAGCGAGGTGGAGTATTGGAACGTAACCGACAAGCCGCAGGAAGCAGTTGTCTATATGAAAGCGGCCGCTGCAACCTACGACCGGCTGGCTGCCCTGCCGAATGTCACTCCGGCTCAGCTCATCGCGGTATCCCGGGCCTACAACACGCTGGGCGATCAATTGTGGGAGCGCGGGTCGGCTGGCCTGGCCGACTTGCCCGCCGCGCTTGCCGCGTACCGGAAAGGCATCGACCTCGAGAATCGCGTGCTGGATTTGGATCCGGGCATGGTTGTGGCGCGGCGAGGCATCGGGAACCTTCAGATGAAAATCGGAAGTGTGGAGCTCGATACCGATCCTGCCCAGGCTCTCAAGGATATCGAGATTGCATTGCAAGACTTCGACGGTCTTCCCGAAGCCGATCGGAAGAGTCTCATCACGGTACGGACTCGCGCCATAACCGAGCGCAAAAAGGCCATGGCCCTGGAAGAATTGGGAGAGCATGCGCAGGCTATTCCAATCTTTGAGGAGGTTCTTCAGATCGATCGCCAGATCGCCGCCGCGGATACGAAGGATTCACGGGCTATCCTCGATGTCACCATAACATTGCAAGACACTGCGGCGAGCTACGAGGAAGCGGCCGATCCCTTATTGAACTTCTCCACGGAGGACCGGCGCCGCAACCTGCTCGCCGCGGAGCGATCCCATGAAGAATTCGCGGCCACCGTGGAGCAAATGCTGAGACAAAAACCTGGCAACGAAGATTTCAATGTGGGCTTGGCCGACGCGCAGGTGCGCATCGGATCGCTTCGGCAGGTCTTGCATTTGCCGGGCGAATCTGAGGCTCTGTCCAGGAGAGGCCTCGCCGCCCTGAAGGATTTGGCGGAGAAAGATCCGGATTCTGAAGCAGTTCTCGATTCCGCGCTCCGCGCGATCCTCATGGTCGAGCCTGCTTCGCTCCGGGATCCACGCTTGGCCGTCAAATGGGCAGAGCGCGGAGTTGCCCTGTGCCACCGCAAGATACCAAGATGGCTGCTTTCGCTTGCCCAGGCATATCGCGCTGCTGGCCAGATCGAGAAAGGCCAAGCGGCCGCAAGAGAAGGACTGGCTCTCTTACCGATTCCGCAACCAGGAGCAACCAAGCCCCGCATACGTAGGCTACTCGAAATCGAATCACGAGCTGGCTCTTGAGGCGCGGCCGCTAGCGCGGGATCGTGTCCCAAATGCGCGCCGAACGCCTACTTGGGCGTGGGGGGAGGGCGCCTAAGTGTGTGTAAACTCGCTAACCGTGAAATTACTCGCGACCGATTCGCTCGATATGTGAAATTCTGAGCGACCATTTGGCCCTGTTTCGCGCAATTTCCTGGCGCACCACTCCACGATTCGCGAAGCTTTAAGCGGCCATTTGGGGCTTTTTGTGAAACGATAAGCGACCATTTCGCGGGGTCGCGGTCGCACAAAACTGAACATTTTGTGGTTCTTAAGCCGCTTTCGCGCGGCCCCCGAAAAAACACGGCCCCTGCCCGAACTTTGTTGCGTTAGCATCGCCAAAAGGAGGTGCTTCGTTCCGATGAAAAAGAGCGGTTCCACGAGGATCGAATCTGCAAGCGCCGGGTCAGCTTCGAAGCTGATCGACGAGCGAATCGCGCAGCTGGGCGACTGGCGCGGAGAAACGCTGGCGAGGCTGCGCGCATTGATCAAGCAAGCCGATCCCAAGGTCGTCGAAGAGTGGAAGTGGGGGATTCCTGTGTGGTCGCACGACGGGATCATCTGCACCGGGGAGACCTATAAGAAGGCGGTGAAGATGACCTTCGCCAAAGGCGCGTTTCTGGATGATCCGGACGGTCTGTTTAATTCCAGCCTTGAAGGTAGAGTGAGGCGGGCGATTGACGTCAAGGAAGGCGAGAAGGTGAACGAGAAGGCGCTGAAGACTCTGATTCGCGCGGCTGCCGCGCTGAACAAGGCAGGGGACTGAGAGACTCGAACAAAGTTTTTCGCGCGCTCGGTTGGCAATTCCCCACAAGACGCGTTGGCGAGGGGTGAGCTAAGGATTGTTCGCGGCGGGCGGCTTGGGTGGGGCGGGGTGTTTCTCGATGCCGAGGGCTTCTCCGACGTGTCGCACGGTAGTGCCGAGCGCATGGCGCGTGTGGTGATAGCTCTTGTGGAGCGCGTTGCCGCTCGAGTCCTCAGCGGTGGAAATTCCTGACAACGTGTCGCGACCGCCGCCGGCGATCGCTTGCCCGGTTGTGCTGCTGATAGCGATGATTCCCTGCTTGGGATGCTTGCCCTGGTTAAACCATGCGATATCAGAATCGGGAAGTTCACCGAGCCGCGCGACAGCCGGGGCCGGAAAGTTTGTTTCGGACATTTTGGCCAAGAGCGGCCATTCGGATGAACCGATGAACACGGAACCGTTCATGGGGTGACCGGGCTCGCCGAGGTTGATGAGCTTCGCGGGAGCAAGGGCTGTCATGTTTTCGCATCGATCGGCTCCGCAACCTTTTTCGCAGAGGGCTTGATTGAGATAGGAAGCATGCTTGCCGGGAGAGATCCAGACGCTGGGGCCGGCTGTCTCGGCGTGCAAAGTGGATGCGTGAGCGATCTGACTCACGTCGCAAACGGTGTTCTCATGGGCCGCGGCGTACCAGTAAAGCGCCTTCCATGTGGCAGAAGTGAGATCAGGTTCTGAGGCGCGAACGAGAACGGAGACGTGCTCGGTATCGAGTGGATGGCCATGAGGTCCGCAGTCGATGCGCCAAAGATGGTAGTAGTGAATTTCCGCGGCGGGCGCGCCGTCGATGGGATCTCTTGCGGGGAATACCTGTCCGTAGATGGTTCCGTTATCCGATTCCACCTGCGGAGTCGAGTTGCCGGGTTCAAATTCTGCAGGAATGTTGGAGCAGTCATGCTGGCCGACGAGGAACTTCGGCGCGAATTGCACTAATAAAGATTGTTCGAGGTCGTCGCTAATGCCGTCGTGGTCGGAATCGATTGTGAGCGACGCGGGTGTAGGCGATTGGGATGAGGGAGATGATTGCGGGGCCGGAGGCGGCTGCCCGAATGAGCGGGGCGCAAAGGCTGCGAGTGAAAGTGCGAGGATCGCGAAGACGGCGCGCGGCAGGAGGCGGTTGAGGACGAAGAGAGAACGGAGTGACCGTGGGATCTTCAAAGAGCCTTTCCGGCAAAAGGAGCAATGCCTCGCTCGTCCCAATCGAAGAGCGGCTGGCTCGCGATCAAGATTACTCTCACTCGATTATCGCTCGAAGGCCCTGGCGAAGGTGGTGCTAGCGTGCCGCGCCGGATTCGCGCCTGTTCTTTAACCACTTTGCGAGGCCGAGGGCGAGTAGCATGAGGCCGAAGGGGGCGCACATGAGGGCGACGATGAGCGCGAACCAGCCGGTGTTGGTGCTCGCGCCGAGGCGGGAGTAGCCGCCGAGGACCGTAACAAGCAGAAGCACGCAGAGCGCGCCCGTGCCAACCATTGAGCCGCCCCATTGAAGTAGCTGCCGCGTACCGTCGTCGGATTGGGTGGGGTGATTCGGTTCGGAGATCGGCGGGATTGAGGGCATGGCTTTCTGTTGCACGGACTTTAGCACCCGAGTGCGAGGCGGAGCATGACGTAGGTGACGACGCCGGTGACAGAGACGTAGAGCCAGATGGGAAAGGTCCAGCGAGCGATGCGGCGGTGCTGCGGGATGCGGCCGGAGAGCGAAAAGAAAAACGTCACCAGAATTAGGGGCAGGGCGACGACGGCGAGAACGATGTGGCTGGCGAGCAGCGAGAGATAAAACGTGCGGTAATCGGCGTGGAGCGGATAGCGGACGTCGCCGTGCAATGCGTGATGGGCGATGTAGCCAACAAGAAACAACGTCGAGAAGACAAATGCCGTGATCATCGATGCACGGTGCTGCCTGATCTTATGCGCGCGGATGAAGGTGTAGCCGATGAGAAGCGCAGTGGCGGCGAGCCCGTTAAAAACCGCGTTCATGGCGGGAAGGAAGGCGTATTGAGAACTGGTGGCTGCGGCGGGATGAACATAGATGAGCCAGAAAAGAAAAATGGAAGCCGCAGCGCTGATTGCGATGATGGCGGCGATGGCGGGGCCGGTGGAGGAACGCGCTGCGGAAGTTGGGGCGGCGGTGGTCATGCGCGCTAACCTTTCGCGCGGGCGCAGAGCATGAGCGTGGTGAAGAGCAGCGGCAGGTAGATGACGCTCACCTTGAGCAGATCGCGGGCCAGTTTGCGGCTTTCATCCTCCGACCTGGCGCGAAGGATGCGGGCGAAACGAATGGTATAGGCGAGGTAGACGAGGCCGAGGGGGACTGCGGCAAAAACGTAGGCCGTGCTGGTGACGCCGAGCCACCAAGGCGCAAGCGAGACAGGAATCATGACCACGGCGTAGAAGAGGGCTTCAACGACGGTGGACCAACCGTCGGGTTGCACGACGGGCAACATGCGAATGCCGGCGCGGGCGTAGTCGTCGCGGTAAAGCCATGCAATCGACATGAAATGCGGGAACTGCCAAACGAAAAGGATGGCGAACAGGGCGACACCGGGCCACTCGATGCGTCCGCGAGCGGCGGTCCAGCCGAGCAGAGGACCCATGGCGCCGGGAAATGCGCCAATGAATGTGGCCATGCTGGTGACGCGCTTGAGCGGCGTGTAGATGGCGACGTAAACGAAGGCGGTGAGAAGCGCGAGCGAGACGGTGAGGAGATTGGTGCGAAGCGCCAGCCAGACCGCGCCGAGAGCCACCGTGGCAAGGCCGCCGAGAATTCCGATGGAGAGCGGCCAACGGCCCGACGCGAGAGGACGATCCGCAGTGCGCTTCATGCGCGCGTCAGAAGAGCGCTCGAGCGCCTGGTTGAGGGCGCCGGCGCCGGCGGAGATGAGGCCGATGCCGAGGAGGGTGTCGAGCAGGCCGCGCTGCAGTGTGGAGATGCCCGACTGCATCGATCCCAGATAGAAGCCGCCCCATCCGGTGACGAGTACGAGGCCAACAACTTTGACTTTGAAGAATTCGCGCAGGTCGTGGATGAGGGTGGCGGTGACGCCCGGGGCGGGTGCATGAAGCGTGTGCGGCGCGGGATTGACGGCGAGGTCAGAGGTCGAGGCGGCTTGGGAAGCGCTGGTCATGGGAATGAAGAATGATGGCAGCGGCGCGAGCGATAATACGGCGGCCGTTGCTTCGATGATAGCAAGCCGAGGGGCAGCGGAGTTAGCGGGGTTAGCGAAGCTAGCGGAGTTTGCAGATTTCGGAAATGGTGCGCTGGGGAGTGAGCGAACCAGCCGCTGGAACATACCCAAAAAAGGTTTTGACTGGGTTCGCGTGGGTGGTTTAGCGTTCCGGCATTGGCGCTCCTTCGTCCCCGCGATAATTACGAGCGCCTGGAGGTAGAAAGATGCGGATGATGCTGCAGGTTGAATTCCCACTCGAACCATTCAACACGGTGGTTCGCAATGGTACGGCAGGCTCAATCATGAAGAAGATTCTCGATGACGCGAAGCCCGAAGCTGCGTACTTTGGCGAGCAAGACGGCAAGCGCGGTGGGATTCTGGTTGTCGACGTGGCGAAGCCGTCGGACGTTCCCATGCTCGCCGAGCCGTGGTTCTTGAATTTCAACGCTGAGGTGAAGTTCAGGGTCGTAATGACGCCTCAGGATCTCGGCGAGTCGAATCTTGAAGCGCTGGGGAAGAAGTGGGGCTAAGTCCCGATTAACGGGGTTGAGACAAGGATGAAGCACCGATGCGGGAGCTGGGACAAACCGGCTTCCGCTTTGTTGCATTTGGCGACCAGATGCGAATTGGAGCCGCCGATCAAGCGCGGGACACTCTGGTAACTCTCCGACGTGGCATCCTTGGTGCCCCGTCGATGCCCGGTTTGGGGGATGTGCCGCGGGTGGCCGGAGTCCTGTAAAATAGAGAGTAACCGGATGGTGCAAATCCCTTCAGCGGCTGCTCCCCAGGCATCCCGTGCAACGCGGGACCCGGAGTCGCGAGT
>CAZVYV010000153.1:0-7219 GCA_964630985.1 uncultured Occallatibacter sp. | reverse complement strand
CGATGATCTAGCCGTCTGCGAACATGTGGACATGTGAACTTTTGATCAAGTCCGCTGACTATTGTTTCGGCGGCCCGCCGGCCCACACTGTCGGGTCGCGGTTGAGCGGCTTGATCCCAAGGTGCTGGTTGAAGCCGTCCTCGGCCTCGTCGAGCAGCTTGCGGATCAGGAAGTGGTTTTGCAGGAACATCGCCTGGCGGAGCTTGTGCGTGTCCTTGGCGGACCAGGCGCCAAAGGAGGCATCAGTCCCGGCCTGCGCGACGCCGTTGAGCAGCGCGAAGGTCGGGCCAAGCATTTCCTCAAGCGCGCTTTGCGATGTGTGGCGAGTCAGCGGCCGATCGGCCCCGACGACGCGCCAGGCGTCCGTCTTGCCGCCGGTGAACTTGGCCTGCATGGCGTTGACGTCGCTCATCCAGCCCATCATCCCGGCGCGGGTGACGGCCTCCTTAACCCAATCCTGCGGCCGGTTGCTCATCGCTTGGCCCGTCGCGAGGCTGTAGGCGGCGTAGGACAGGGCGCCAATGCCGAGCATGTGCAGGAGCCCCTGCAACGTCCGGCCGTCGGCTTCCTGCAAATTAGAAATTAGGATGCGCTCTTGTGCGGCAAAAGCGAAGCCCTTGAACTGGCCGAGCAGCGCCATCGTGGGGTCGCTGAGAAACAGCGGCTTCTCGGCGCCAGGCGTGATGACGGCGATGTCGGCGTCCTTTTGGATCGCCGCCTCGAACGCCTCCCGCGCGCCGGCGTCTTTCCAATCGCCGGTATTGGGGACCTTGGCATCGCCGACCTGAGTGAACCCGCCGTCGTTGAACGACTTGGAGATGCGCGTCGCCATCGCCGGGTCAATACCGGCGTGGGCCATCGCGCGAATGTCGCGCTCGGTGTGCGCGCCTTCCGCGATGCGGTCGGCCATGCGCAGGAACTCAGCGGACGCGGCCATGCCGGCGATCTGCTTGTTCATGTCCGTCCAAGGCGTGTGACCGGTGACGATCATGGCTGTGTTGGCGGACGCGCGCAGGCCGCGCTCGAAGCGGTTGCCCGGCAGGTGGTTGTTGACCACGTCCCAAAAAAGCGACGCCGAGTGGCCGCTGACCGTGTCGACGCCGACGCCGATGTCCTTCATGAACTGGCGGCTGGCGGCGGAGCCGGCGTCAATCCTCGACGCGCCCTTGATGAAGGGCAGGAAGCCGTCGCCCATGTAACCGAGCAAGCCGCGCCGCGCCGTCGCGTTCGCCATGTCCTGGAAGCGATTGAGCATCGACGTGCCGAGGAAGGTCCCGACGTTCCAGTTACCGACGGCGCGCGCCACGCGGCCGAAGTTGCGCTGAGTCTGGTTTGTCGGCATCCCGTAGACGCCACGAATACGGTCGCGTGTCGCGGCGAGATCGCGGACCTCCGCCTTGCGCGAGGCGTCGATCTTCGCCAGCTTCTTGGCGTCCGTCTCCTTCGCCGCAAGGCCGTCGTACCACTCGTTGACCTTCTTGAACTGCTCGCTCATCTCGACGTCGCCGAACCGCTTCATCAGGTGCAGGTCCGGGATGATTGTGCGGAGGTATGCCGGAACGACATGCTCCATGTCGGTGTGGACATACTTCAACACGTTGGCAGTCGGGATGGCGAAGTCGCGCCCGTTGAGCGAGCCGCGCACGGGATTGGCCTCGCCATAGCCCAACTGTGGGCCGCCCGACGGCATGTCGTAGGGAAGCCGCCCGTCCGCTGCGGTGTTGATGCGGTTGCGGATTTCGCGCGCCAGGCTCATCAGTTCGTCCGGCGACATATCCAGCCGCTCGGACTTGATGATCTTATCGATCGCCGCGTCGACCGCCTTGTCCGCACCCTTGAGCCTATCGGTTGCCTCCGGCCGCATTCCTTCGGCGACCTCGCGCTTCTTGAGCGCAGCGACTGCCTCATCCGTCGTCTTGCCGCCCCAATCGACGATCTGTTCTTCCATGCGCGAGCGGAGTTGCTGGCGCTCGGCCTCCGCGTCTTCGCCGAGTTTGTTGTGCTGCTCGCGCAGATATTCGAGGTTCTCCTTGATCGAGACGTGTCGACGCTGCTCAGTGTCCAGCCATGACGCGGTCGTGTTGTCGAAGCCGTTCGGGTCCTCAGCGATGGCGGCCTTGTTCCACACGCGCGGCGCGAAACCCTTGTCGCCCTTCGGCGGCCCGATCGCCTCCGCGATGACGGGGCGCCCGTCCTTGTCCTTCACGCTCTGCGCGAACTTGAGAACGGGATCGTAGACTTTGGCCGTGATGTCCCGCGCGGCCTTAGCGACCTCGGGGATTGGATGTTCGCCGCCCTGCGTCTGAGCGAGATAGACCTGCTTTTTGAACTCGTCGAAGTTCATCTTGCCGTCGTTGTTCCCGGTCAGATTTTCGACGGCGGCCTGCGCGCGCACGAGGATCGACGGGCCGGACTTGCCGCGATACTGCGTGAAGGCGTCCTCAAGAGCGTCTCGGTTGACCTGCTCAAACCGCATTTGCTGCATCCGCGAGATGCGGCTGATCGGGACCGTCCCGAGCGTCGAGGCGGTCTGCCCTTCGGCGGCCTGCGTGAATTTCAGCGACGTCTCGGCGAGGTCGCCCATCGCCCGCGCGCCCGGCAACGAGCCATTGAGGAAGGTCCGACCGGACGGCGAGGCCGCGAGCCCGATCTGCCGCATGGCGTTGAGCGCCGCATCGCCGCCGGGGATCGCCGCGATGGCGTCGCGCACGATCGGCGGCAAGATTGGCGAGAGCACCATCGTGCGCTTGTCGGCCGCCGCGGCGGAAACGTCTTCGGCCATCGCAGGCGCGACGCCGGGCGTCAGGTCGCGACGCATCGCCTCCAGACCATCGACCGCGCCCTTGCGCTCGCCGCCCTCCAGCCAGCGAGCCCCGCCGCCGATGAGGCCCATCAGGAGGGTGTTCGTCGCGACGTCGGCCGCCGCCGTCTCTGGTGTCCGCGTGACCTGCGACGCCATCAGCGCGGTTTCCGAGACGCCCGAGCGCAGCGCGCCCTCTCCCGCGCCGCGCAGGATGCGGGCGCCAATGCCAAGCTCGGCGCCTGCCCGCGCCTCGCCGGCGATCGGAATGAACCACGACGGGTCGAGCGCGCCGGCGGCGAGCGCCGCCACTGTGCCGCCCCAGCCGGCGTCGGCGAGCGTCTGCTGGTCCTTTTGCTCGGCGTCGAACTTCGCCATCCGCGCCGTCGTTTCGTCCGGGCTCGTGTCGCCGAGCGACTGGTTTAGCAGCGGCTCGTACTTCGTCCCGACGAGTCGCGGGATCGGATCGTAGCCCGGCACAGGCGGCGAGACGGTCGGGCCGCGCGAGATGGCGTCCAACACTGAGGCAACGGGGTTGTTCTGCCGAAAGGCCGCTCCGATGACTTCGCCGTACGTCGGCCCGACAAACGGGTCGGGCTGCGTCGGTCCGAGCGGCGTCCTGCCCGGCGCCGGCGCGCCCTGGTCAAGCGGGTCCTGCCCTTCGACGAAGGTGGGCATCAGCGCATGCTCCGAACGTCAATGTCTGGCGCCGGGGTGCTCCGCTCCTGTTCCTCCCGCGCGGCAAGGTCGGACTGGAATTGCGCTGGATCAAATCGATAGCGGAACGGTGTGCCGTCTGATTTCGACAAAGCGGCGAAACGCCCGTCCGGCTGCTGAATGACGATGGTGTAGGATGGAGGTTTGTGCGCTGCAATATCGGCCTGCGTCGTCTGGTCCGGGACGAGCGCGCGCGGCGCGCTGTAGGCCGCCATCGCCGCGGCGTCTTGCTCGGAGCCGCCATATTGCGGCAACGCGCCAGGGCGGTCGAACGCTTGCACATCGAGGCTCGAGCCGTATTGCGTCTTGATCAGCTTGGCAACGTCGTCGTCGAGTTGCTTCGCCATCCAGTCTTGCGAGCCGTCAACCTGCGGATAGTAGCCCTCCGGCGCGTAGGCCATGACGCGATTGCCGTTCGTCGGCGAGGTCGCAAACTTGATCTTGATCGCGTTGGTCGCCGCGACATCTGCGGCGTGGACATCGCCGGACGAAGCAAACGCCTCGCGGTAGGCGGTCCCGTACTCGCGCCGCAGCGCCATCGAGGCGTTGGCCGCGCCATCGGGATTGACCGGCGCCTGCGCGGTCGTGCCGAACGGTCCCCAGCCGGTCGAGAACTTTGCGACCACGGCGGCGGGCGTGAGCGCCTTCAAGGCTTCGTCGGCGACCTTCTTGGCATCCTCTATCGCGCCGGCTTGCGCCGGATCGTTGGCGCGCATCATGCGCTTCGCCGCCTCGGCGGGCGGATATTGGCTGAGCAGCGATTGCCAGACGCTGAGGTCCTTCACGCCTTCTTTGTACTCGGCGTCGAACGAAAGCGGGTTGCGGCGCGCCAGCGTGTCCATGAGCGAATAGGCGGAGTTCATCTTCGCCGGGTCGCCCGACCGCGACATGCCGACGACGCTCTCCTTGAACGCGGGCTCGCGCGCCAAGCGGTCGAGATCGTCAGGCCGCATGTTCGCGGCGATCTGCGGCAGGACTTGCGCGGCCTGCGGACCCTGCAACAGCGCGCGCAGCGCCGGCTCGTCGCCCTTCTCAAGCAACGGCGGCGGCGGTGTGCCGTCGAGTGCGCCGATGTGCTGCGACAGAACGCCGCGCTGAGCCAGCGCCTGCCCCGCCAATTCAGGATGCGCAGGATCGATCGCGGCCGGCGTCGGCGTGCCGAAGCGGTTCGCCGCTGCGGTGTAGGGCTGCTCGGCCTGCAGGCGCTCCTGCTGCTTTGCCTGCGTCATCGCCGCGGTGGCAATCGCTTGGTGGTAGATGTCAGGAGCGGCGACGGCGGCGGCGCGCGCTTGGTCCGCGAAGGCCGCGCGGTCCGGGCCGCTCATGCCGGCCGCGCCCAGCGCCGCCAGCTTGCCGGTCAACTCGGAACCGAGGAAGCCGAACTTCGCCTTGTCGCGGTCGGCCGCCTGATAGACGAGCGCGATGGCGTCGTCGGACGGCTTGATCCCTGCGTCGATCGCCTTGAACGCGGCTTCGGCGGTCGCCTTGACCGTCTCTCCTCGGTCCTCCGGGTCAGCCGCTAGCGTGCGGAAATAGGCCGACAGCAGGTAGGGATTGCGCGCCACGTCCGCTTGAGAGAAAGGCGGACCGCCGTTAGCCGACGGAGCGGTAGGAGCCGCGGGCGCCGACGCAGCGGCAGCCTTTGTGCCCGACAGAAGCGCCTGCCACCCAGCCACGTCTTTGCCGGCCACCGGGCCGGAGTAAGCGTCGCCAAAAACGACCGGCTGGCCGTTCGCCGAAGGACGCATATCGAGATGAAGATGCGTCGCACCAATGCCGAAACCGACGAACCCCGCCTCGCGCGCCGACCGAATGAACCGCGTCAGCGTCGCATCGTCCATGCCGCGGATCGACACGTCGACCGCCTCACCGCCGTAATGATAGGAGTTTGGCGCGTGAATGCCGCCGGTCGTCGATGTGACGGTGAAGGCTCCGAACGTTTTCTGTAGGGACGACAGGCCGCCCTTGACGTCGGGAGCGAGTGCGTCGTTTGCGCTTGTTGGACGGGAGAATGGCCCGGCATTGCCAAACGTAATTCCATTCGCCCACTCAGCGCCGGTAGGTAGGCCCATCGCCGCGCCGCGCGCGCCGGACGGCAGCGCGCCGCTGGCGTTGAGCGCCGGTGCGACCTTGATCGCCGCCTGGAGCCGCAGCACGCTCGAATCGTCGCCGATCGCCTTGGCCTGCGTGATGGCGGACCCGATCGCCGGATCGTCGGGCCGCAACTTGCCGGTCGAAACCAGTTTCTCAATGTCGGTCGTCGTCTGGCGACTCGCCTGAATGGACGCCTGCTGATCGCCGGTCAGGAACTCCAGGTGCGCCATGCCGAAGCGATAGAGCCGATCCCGATCGACCTCGCGCAGGTTTGGATTGTTGAGGACAGAATCCGTCAGTTCCTTTTGCGCTTCGGCCTTGCTCTTTTTGGTGAACGTGTCGTCGATGTGAGCGACGACGCCCTCGCTCTGGAGCAAGGCGACGGTGTTCTTCTTTTCGAGGTCGATCTGATCCTGCGGCGTCTTGAACAGCGGGTTTGTGCCAAGCGCGTCATAGGCCGCGTTGAGTTTGGCGACGGACTGCTTGAACTCTGGCGCGTCGGTGCCGCCGGGCTGGCGGGCGAGCGCGATCGCGGTGTTCTTCTGGTCGTCGATCGTCGCCAAGATCGACTTCTTGGAATTGTCGACGTCGTTCATCGCCGCCGCGTTGGTGATCGCGTCGAGATGCTGGGTGAAAAGCTGGCGGCCTTCGCGCAAGATTTCCTGGCCGGCGATCGAGTCGCCCTGGCCGGAGGCGATCTTGTCGAGGTGCGCCTGCGCGGCGGTCGAGAAGCCTTGCGGGTCGAGCGGGAACTGCCGATGCAGTTGCGTCATGTCCTGCGCGGCAAGATTGCCCGCCTGCGCGACCGTGCCCGAGACGACCGCGCGCTCGTAAGCCTTACCTGCCTCGCCAAAGAGGATGGCGTTCGCCGGGTTGGCAACCTGGATCGAGCCATCCGGTCCGCGCGTCACCTTCTGCTGGTTGAGATCGGCCGCCGCCTGTTTCTCGGCGAGCGGCACGGCGACGTCGCTCAGGCCCGTGCTGAGCGTCTGGAGCGACTTGCCAAGCTCGTCATACGGCTGCGCAACCTGTCCGGGACTCAGGCCCTTCGGCTGCTGGCTGGTGACGACTTCCTTCGGGACGAGGTCGAGAAGTTCGGGCATGTTCGTTTAGCTCCCGCTCGACAAGCCAGGCATACCGGAGAAGCCCTTGAGCAAATCGCCGAACGCGCCAATCCCGCCGCTGAGCAGCGCCGTGCTCGACGCGCTGCGAAGATAGGCCGCGTTCGCCTGGTCCTGTTCCGCCTGCGCCATGATCGAGTCGACCTGAATGTTCTTGTCGGACGTCGCCGTCGCCTCGACCGTGTTGCGCACGGCCGCGCCTGTCGGGGAAGACGGGTCCGTGCGCGCCGCCGCGCGGACGGCGTCGATGTTGCCAAGCGTCTGATTAAGGTTGCGAGTCAGCGCCGCGTTGGTCTGGACAGCCTTGAGGTCGCCGTATTGGGCGGCCTGCTCCTGCTCCGCGGCCTGGTATTTGTCGGCGTTGGAAGTCCCGATGCCCTGGACTATCGAGCCTGCGGCCTCAAAGATGCCGGCGCCTGCGGATGCTGCTTGGCCCATCAGAGGCTTGCCTCCAGACCGATTTCGTGAACGACCAAAGGACCCGGCG
>CAZVYV010000152.1:0-7395 GCA_964630985.1 uncultured Occallatibacter sp. | reverse complement strand
TCGCCGTCCGGCCCGTGCGCGATTACAGGAGTTTTGCCGGCGGGCAAGCCAAAGGCGGTTTTGAAGCTGGAGACATCTGTGAGATCGATGTCGCTGGTCCCGATGATGGAGATAGTCTGGCCGCTGCCGGTAATGCTGCCGGTCCAGAGCGGAGTCAGATTGTACATCGCGGCGAAGTCATAGGGCGCCACGTCTTCTTCCACGGCGACCGTGGTGCCGTTGCTGATAATGGGGAAGTAGAAGTTGGGCTGGGGCGATGACGTGGAATTGGCTGAGGCAGCGGAACCCTCCGCTCTCAAGCCTCCGCCTGTGAAACCGACGCTGGGGGAAGGCTGCTGACCCGCAGCGGGCCACGTCTGCTGTTTGACCCACCCGTGGGCATCGGGACTGAACTCGACTTTGTTGCCGAGGCGATGCAACGGATGGGGCAGGAAATTGTGCAACCCCTTGACGCCTGCGACGACCGTCGCCAATGCTGCGGGAACTTGTGGATTGGTCATGTTGGCGATGTGCATTTTGCCATTGACAGACAGGTTATGGATCTCGGTATGGAAGACGCTCTCAACCTGGCCGGCGTTGCCGCGGAACTGGATGGTCATGCCGTCAGCCCCAACATTGGTGACCGCGAAGCCGTGGCCGCTAAGCCAGCCGGAGATGGTAGAGATATCGGCCTGTGCGGGGCCGAATTCCTGCCCGATCTGCTCGGGTGTGAGCCACTTGTGGAAGTTTGGCGAGCTCTGGTCATACTGGCTGGCCACGAAGGCGTCGAAAGCGGCTTGCTGGTCGGCGCTGCGGCTGAGCACCAGGGTAAGGCCAGTCATGGGAAGTTCGGCGCTCACTTGGCCGCGGTCAGCGGCGCCAATGGCGCCAGGGCTAAAGCTGCCGCGGAGCGTAACCAAATGGCTCTCGTCGATCGGATTGACGATGCGGGCGGCGGGTGCGACGTTCTGCGCCATGGAGGCGACGGAACAGAGGAAGACGCTGGCCAACATGCACAGGGGGAACGAGCGTGAATTGATCATAGGGGAAGATCCTGGACCCTTTCTTGAAAGAACCCTTGAAATGCCGAAGAGTTTTTGCAGCTTGTAGAAAAAGAGTTGAAGTGGGCGGCGAGAAAAACAGGGAACCGAGGGATTCGCTGGAACAAGCCGACCGGGATGGTCGAAGACCTCATCATAGTCAGACACACGGCCCACATAATTGCAGAATGCGCCGGCGCGGTTTGCATCTGTTGCCGGGCGCATCACTTGTAGAAATGCAGGGCATAGCCTTTAAAAGCTGAACCTGCAATCGGACCTCATCGCGGAACGGAAATTTCACACGGAGTTAGGAGAAGTAAAACTCCGTCCGCAAGGAATAAAACCGGAAAACTCGTTCAGTTAGACGGCACCGCGAGAGGAAGGTTGAAGAACGACGCGTGGAGGAGGCTGGCAGCAAGCGGTTTCGAAGCCGCCGGTGGGTAAGGACGAGTGCCGGGGTGAGTGGGAACTCGGGCGCCAGACCGCAGGGGAGCATTTACGATGGGACCGGTGAATCGAGCCGCGGAATGGCCGGGATCGCGGCCATGGAGGGTGTGGCGTTGCAATAGACAATTTATTTCCGGGGGGTATATTATTCGGTCTTTCGGCTGAAACCTGGATTACGTTAAGAGGCTTTACGCGCCTCTCTTGCGGTGGCCGATTTTACCGATGGCAGACAGAAGATTACCGGCCGCAGGCTGGTTCGGGTGAGGGGAAGGGATGAAGCCTTTGGAATCGAACATACAGGACATTGCATTCACGGTGCTGGATAACTTTCGCATCGAGATACCGTCCTGGGGATTTGCCAACACCGGCACGCGCTTTGGCAAGTTTGTGCAGGCTGCGGCGGCATGCACCATCGCCGAGAAATTTGCCGATGCGGCCGAAGTCAACCGCCTGACAGGCGCAACGCCGACGCTGGCCCTGCACGTGCTTTGGGATCTGCCCAACGGTCTGAGCGACGTCCCCGAAGTCAAGCGGTTGGAGCAGAGTTTTGGCATTCGATCGGGGTCGATCAATCCCAACCTGTTCGAGAATCAAGAATACAAATTCGGCTCGTTATGCAATCCGTCGGCCGCAATTCGCGAGCAGGCGCTGGAGCACCTGTTGGCGTCGATCGAGGTTGCGAAGGCGCTTGATTCGCGCGACATCTCCCTGTGGATGGCGGATGGATCGAATTATCCGGGAACGCAAAGCATGCGTAAGCGGATCGGCTGGCTGGAGCGGGCGCTGGGAACTGCGCACAGCCATCTCGCGGCCAGGCAGCGTTTGCTGGTGGAATACAAACCGTTTGAGCCGGCGTTCTATCACACAGACATTGCCGATTGGGGCATGGCAAGTCACTTTGCGAGTCAGGCGGGGCCTCAGGCCCGTGTGCTGGTCGACACAGGCCACCACTACAACGCGCAGAATATCGAGCAGATTGTGGCCTGGCTCATGCATACAGGGAAGCTTGGCGGATTCCACTTCAATGACCGGCGCTATGCCGACGACGATCTCACGCTGGGCTCGATCGATCCTTACCAGATCTTCCGCATCTTCCACGAGATTCATGCGGCCACCGACGAGGGTCTGCCGCTCGACATCGCTTACATGATCGACCAGAGCCACAACCTGAAGGGCAAGATCGAAGCGACGGTGCAGACTGTTGTGACGGCGCAGGAACTCTATTTGAAGGCCGCGCTGATCGATCGTGTAAGGCTCGCGGAATTGCAGCAAGCCTGCGACCTGGTCGCCGCCGAAGAACTTTATCGCGGCGCTTTCTGGAGCGACGTGCGCCCATTGGCGCGCGCATGGCGCGAGGCACGGGGCTTGCCGGCAGATCCGCTGGAAGCGTTGCGCTCAAGCGGTTACGTGGAGCGCGTGGCGCGCGAGCGGGCATTTCACAGCTCGGCCGTAAGCAGCTATGCATAGAGCCGCCGGCGTCCGATCGCCCAGCGCCGGTATGTTTCAATAGGGGAGTCAAAAAGGGGGAGCGGTTGGCTAAGGCGAAAATCAAGCGGCTTTACCTGATTCCGATTCTCTCCAAAGCACTCGATGTGATCGAGTTGCTGGAGCAGGATCATACGACCCTGACGCTCGAAGACATCTACCAGCGGACCAACATTTCCAAGACCAGCGTCTACCGCATTTTGAAGACGCTGGTGCACCGCGGCTATCTGGCTCAGACGCCGAACGGGCGATACCGGCTGGTGTCGCGTCCGCGGCGCTTGCGATTCGGTCTTGCCGTGCAAAGCGCGGAGATGCCATTCAGCAACGCGGTAGCGCAGAGCGTGACCGCGGCTGCGTCTGCCGCCGGCGTGGAGCTGATCATTCTGGATAATCGCTACGATCCCGAGGTGGCCGCGCGCAACGCCGCTGAGTTTGTCGCCAAGCGAGTCGACCTGGCGCTTGAATTCCAGGTGGAGGAAGCGGCGGCGCCGCGCGTGGCGCACATCTTCAAGAAGGCCGAGATTCCCTTGGTGGCGATCGATGTGCCCCACCCGAATGCAACGTACTTCGGAGTGGATAACTTCGAGGTTGGATACGAGGCCGCGGCGATTCTGGCGCAATATGCGCAGCGGCAATGGAAGGGCAAGGCGGACAGAGTGGTGGGCGTGGGTTTCAGGGAAGCGGGCAGTTTTGTGCAGCACCGCATCACCGGCGCCTTTGACGGAATCGGTGAACGGTTTAAGGAACTGACGGCAGATCGATTCGTGCAGATCGAAGGCAGAGGTATGCGCGAAGCGAGCCATAGGGCAATGAGTGAATATCTCGGGGAACGCAAAGGCGGCGATCTCACGCTGGTAGCCGCGGTGAATGATACCAGCGCGCTGGGAGTTCTTGATGCAGTGCGCGAGGCAGGCCAGGAGGCGAACTTTGCCATTGTGGGCCAGGATTGCGTTCCGGAAGTGTTGGAAGAGATGCGCAGGAAATCAAGCGCGATCGTCGGCTCTATTTCGCACGAGGCGGAGACCTACGGGCCGCGTTTGATTCAGCTCGGCATTTCGATCCTGCGCGGGTACACTGTGCCTCCTTATAACTACGTGCACCACCTTGCCGTAACGCCGGATACTTTGGGCGAGATCGAGAAAGGGAAACGGACATCGGAGCGGAATCTGGTGCATGCGGTGGCAGTGCATTCGAGCTGACCCAGACTGAATCCCGGCTTAAAACGATTTACGGCCTGACGGCTGTATCATGGAAATGAGTTCGGTTCTTCCCCCGTTTGAGTGCCCCTTATGACAATGGCTACGACTGCTTCTTCTGTATTGCATTTTCTCGAGGACCGCTGGGACCCCACCGTGGCGGCGAGTCTCGACGAGCCTGAACTTCTGCGCTATCGCTCGAACCTGCTCGGTTCGGATTTGCGCATCACCAACTTTGCCGGCGGAAATACGAGCTCGAAGATCGTGGAACTGGATCCGTTGACGGGCAGTCCAGTGGAAGTGCTATGGGTGAAGGGTTCGGGCGGCGACCTGGGCAGCATCAAGCGCTCGGGTTTCGCCACGCTCTACCAGGAAAAACTGCTGGCGCTGGAGCGCGTGTACAAAGGCGTGGAATTCGAAGATCAGGTAGCGGAAATGTACCCGCTGTGCGCCTTCCGCAACAACCCTGTTGCCGCATCCATCGACACGCCGCTGCACGGATTTCTTCCCTTTCCGCACGTGGATCACCTGCACCCCGATTGGGCAATCGCGCTGGCGGCGAGCGCCAACGGCAAATCGAAAATGGAAGAGTTCAACCGCGAGTTTGGTCACTCTCTGGTGTGGCTGCCGTGGCAGCGTCCTGGCTTCGAACTGGCGATTATGATGAAGCGAATCGTCCAGGAGAATCCAGGTTGCGATGGAATCGTGCTGGGCGGGCATGGGCTCTTTACCTGGGGCCAGACGCCTCGAGAGTGCTATCTGAACACGCTGCATATGATCGACAGCATCGGTCAGTTCATTGAGAGACATGGAAAAGGAAAGGGCGCGGAGCGCTTCGGCGGCGAGGCCGTTCCGGCTCGAGCGGACCGCCGCGAAATTGCGATCCAGATCGCGCCGTTTCTCCGTGGACGCATTAGCGCTCGGCAGCGTTTCATCAGCAGTTTCTCCGACGCGCCTGACGTGATGCAGTTCGTCGACTCCGCGCACGGCAAGGCGCTGGCCTTTCTGGGGACCAGTTGTCCCGATCACTTTATCCGGACCAAAATCCGGCCCATGTTTGTGAACTGGGGCGCGAGCGAGGGCATTGAAGCGCTGAGGACCCAGATCGATTGCGCTCTGGCCGAGTATCTCGACCAATATCGCCATTACTATCGCACGTTTGCCAAGCCGGATTCCCCTGCGATCCGCGACGCCAGCCCCGCCGTGGTGCTGATTCCCGGGCTGGGGATGTTCAGCTTTGGCAAAGACAAGACCGAGGCGCGCATCACGGGCGAGTTTTATGTCAATGCCATCCACGTGATGGAAGGCGCGAGTTTGCTCGGCGAGGGTGCGGTGAGCGGGCCGGTACCGCAGTGCCCGCCGGGAATGGCCCCGGCGAGCTTTAAAGTCTTCGACAACTATGTGGCGCTGCCGGCTGCTGAGGCGTTCCGCATCGAGTATTGGGCGCTCGAGGAGGCGAAAATTCGCCGCCGGCCACCGGAGAAAGAGCTCAGCCGGCGCGTGGCATTCGTCGTGGGCGGAGCCAGCGGCATTGGGCGCGAAGTGGCGCGGCTGGCCGCATCGCGCGGCGCACATGTATTTGTCGCCGACCGTAACGAAGAAGGCGTGACGCGCGTGGCCGGCGAAATTGCCGCGATCTCATCGCCCGAGTTTACCGGCCACACCGGCGTCGATATTCGCAACCGCGAATCGATCCGCAAAGCACTGGGCGAGGCGGCCTTGGCCTTCGGCGGCATCGACATTCTTATCAACACCGCAGCGATATTTCCGTCGACGCTGGATGGCGAGATTGCCGACGAGATGTGGTCCGATACCCTGGCCGTAAACGTGACCGCGAATTACCTGCTTGCCGATGAAGCAGCCAAGATGTTTGAAGAGCAGGGACTGCACGGGAACATCGTATTCACCAGCTCTGCCAACGCTGTGGTGGCCAAACGCGGCAGCGAGGCTTACGACGTGAGCAAGGCCGCGCTCTCGCACTTGATCCGCGAGCTGGCGGTGAGCATGGCGCCCAACGTCCGCGTGAATGGCATTGGACCCGCCACCGTGGTCAAGGGATCAATGATGTTTCCGCGCGACCGCGTGCGCGTCTCGCTGCGGAAATACAATATTCCTTTCCAGGAATCGTTCAGCGACGACGAGCTTCGCAGCCGTCTGGCCGCGTTCTACGCCGAGCGCACTTTGACGCACAAGGCAATCGGAGCGTCCGACTGCGCTGAGGCCATTCTCTTTCTGGCCAGTCCGAGGGCGCGTTGCACCACGGGTCACGTTATTCCTGTGGATGGCGGCCTGACCGAAGCTTTTGTGCGCTAGGGTCTGTTCCGCCATGCAAGAAGCTGCGCGTGTTGCCATCGATCTGGGCGCAGAAAGCTGCCGCGTTTCGCTGCTTCGTTGGATGAGCGGCCGCCCGGGGTCCCCACGGACAGGTCCTAGTCCGTGGGGTGACGGTCCCAGCATCGAAGTCATCCATCGCATTCCGAATGGGCCTGTGCGCCAAGGCGATTCTCTGTGCTGGCCGCTCTCTCAAATTCTTGCAGGACTTGAAGAAGGTTTGCGCAAAGCCGCCGACGCAGCTCCTGAAGGCATTCGATCGATTGGCGTCGATGGTTGGTCGGTGGATTATGTGCGGCTGGCGCCCGACGGCGCAATTTTGCGCGAGCCTTTCTGCTATCGCGACGAGCGCACAACGGCGACCAAGGAAGCAGCAGACCGGATCATCTCGCCCTTTGACTTGTACCAGCGCACAGGAACCTACCCACTCAAAATCAACACTGTGTATCAACTTCTTGCTGATTCCGCAGCTGGGATCGACATTCGCGCGCCGTGGGTGATGCTTCCGGAATTCATTCTCTACTGGCTGAGCGGGCGCCGCGTGGCTGAGTACACGAATGCCACCCACACCGGGCTGGTGAATCTGAAAACAGGCGACTGGGATGCAGATCTTTTTAAGCTGTTGGGGCTGCCGCTTGAAGCCGCGCCGCCAATTATTCCGACGGGGACCCTGCTGGGTCCGCTTACAGGAGAGCTGGCCCAAATCGACGCCTTCCGCGACACGCAGATTATTGCGCCCGCCACGCATGACACGGCCAGCGCCATCATTGGCATTCCCACTGACCTGAGCTCGGCGGCCTATATCAGTTCAGGCACATGGTCGCTCGTCGGCACCATCACGCAAAATCCGGTCACGACCAGGCACGCCTTCGACGCAGGCTATACCAACATCGGCGCGGCGGCCGGTGGACTCCTGT
>CAZVYV010000151.1:0-7410 GCA_964630985.1 uncultured Occallatibacter sp. | reverse complement strand
CAGACCCTCCCCTCGAACGTGATGGACCAGGTGAATCGCTCGATGGGTTCGATTGAAGGCGCATTGACGCCTTATGACGAAGCCGCGGTCTTTACCTACACCAACGGCGCCAAGGAGTGGACAGGCTTTACCGGCGGTCAGAGCTCCCGGCTACCTGCCGTGCTTTCGTTAGCGCAAGCCACTGGCAGCGATCCTTCAGTGCCCGTCACCGGCGGAAACCCGTTCTCCGCATGCGCAATTTCAATCAACGGCAATTGCCCTGACCCCAACCTGCAGCCCGGTAAGTCAACCCAATCCATCGGACAACTTGATCTACCCAAAGAGATTCACACGCTCAACGACGCCATCCTGACTGCTGCCAAGGAGCTTTCCACGCGCCCCAAAGACCGCCGCCGCGTCATCTTCGTCATCTCCGACGGCAAGGAATACGGCAGCAAGGCTACATGGAAAGAAGTGGTGCGCTACCTCCAAACCAACCACATTTCCGTCTACGCCACGCTGGTCGGCGATTCGGCCCACTGGGGCGTGGAATGGCTTGACCGCATTCACGTTCCGCTTACCGGCGTGTATGACAACATCCTCTACAGGTACACCGTCGCCACGGGCGGCGATTACTACGCTGAGGGCAATATCAACGGCATCGAGCGTAGCTACGCCAAGATCGCCGATCAGGCCCGCGACCAGTACACGCTCGGCTACTTGAGCCACGAATCCATCTACGACGACAAGTTCCGCAACATCGATGTCCGCGTCGACCGGCCGAACGTTACGGTGATCGCCCCACTCGGTTACTGGCCTTCCGCGCAGGACTACAAGTAACCACATCCTCAGGTCTGTCACACTGAGCGCAGCGAAGGATCTGTGGTTGCTTTCGCGCTCTCCACTCACGACGAATAGGGGTGCCCCATCCTAAACGCGCATGCGTTTAGGGTGGGAACCACAAGCCCAGGCCCGCTACCTCCCAGCCCACCACTAGCAGCCTTAAAAACACGAAAGCCTGTGCCGCGGCACAGGCTTTTTCGTTTTCTTTAATGCTGATAGGGACACGGCGCACCCGAGTCCAAATTCCTTAGGCCACCGGCAGCGCTAACTACGGCCGATTACTTCGACCGCTTTACTTCGGTTCAACCGGCGCGTTCGATGCCGGAGGCGGGGGTGGCGTTGTTTGCTGCTGAGCCGGCGGTGCCGGCTGCTGCGGATCGGGTGTCCCTTTAATCCCCTCGCGGAAACCCTTCAATCCCTCGCCCAGCCCTTTACCCAGTTCCGGCAGCCTCTTGGCCCCGAACAGCACAAACACAAGGATGGCCAGCACGATAATGTGCCAAGGCTGAAGTAGATCGCCCATCGATATTCCTCCACGCGCATCAGCTTAACCCGCGCGCTTGTTTACGCGTCTATTGTCGCACAAATGCGTCGCGCCATGCTCATTGCCGGTGGTTGTGGCAGACTGGAAGTAACCGAGGAGGTCTCTCCCTATGAAGGCTCTCAAGCTCTTTGCCCTGGCCGGTTTACTGGCGCTTACCTGCGGTACTGCCAGCTCCGCAGGCCGCGACATCTATCCGGATCCTTCGCAGGCCAAAGCCGACCTCGCCGCCGCCCTCAAAACGGCCGCAGCCACACACCGGCGCGTTCTTCTGGATTTTGGCGGCAATTGGTGCGGCGACTGCCAGGTGCTCGATCTCTATATGCACGACGATAAGAATCGGCCCATTGTCGACTCCAATTTCGTCGTCGTCCATATCAATATCGGCCACTTCGACGCCAACCAGGACCTCGCGGATAAATACGCAGTTCCACTTCATAAGGGCGTTCCCGCACTGGCCGTGCTGAGCGACCACGGCGCGCTCCTCTATAGCCAGAAGAACGGCGAGTTTGAAGCGATGCGCAGCATGGAGTCCTCGTCGCTGACCGATTTTCTTGTGAAGTGGAAACCGGAGCGTCCCGGCTGTTCGGCAGTTGTCGTCAACTGCTAACGAACTGTAGCGCCGGCCTCCAGGCCGGCTGTCGTGCGGGCCTCCTGACCCGCACACGTCGTGGAACGGCGAGGAAGCTCAATGCTCGAAAACGATCCGCACTCAGGGCAAGGCTCAGCTCCCACCATCACCACCCTCACAAGCCGCGAGGTCTACCGCAACCGCTGGATGCGCGTGCGCGAGGATGAGATCCTGCGCTCCAACGGCGAAAAGGGCATCTACGGCGTCGTCGAAAAAGAAGACGGGGCCATCATTCTGCCTATCGATGACGGTCGCGTCTGGTTGGTGGAACAGTTTCGCTACACCATTCAGGAGCGCACGCTCGAGCTGCCCCAGGGCACATGGGACAAGCCGATCGAAGATCCCGAAGAGCTGGCACGTGGCGAATTGCAGGAAGAACTCGGCCTCAAAGCCGACCGGATGATCCAGTTAGGCACCATGTGGATCGCCTATGGATTTGCGCGGCAGCGCGAACACATCTTTCTCGCGACCGGCCTTACTCCCACAGACAAGAAACCCGATCCCGAGGAGCACGATCTGGTGGTCCACTCCGTTCCCGTCGCGGAGTTCGAGCGCATGATGCTCGACGGAACAATCCGGGACGAATGTACGCTGGCGGCGTGGGGGCTTTATCTGCTTTGGAAGGCGAAGCAGGGTTGATGCGCTGAGGCAGGCTTCTCGGGGCTCCGTTCGGCAATCGTTTCATCGTGGGAGTGTTTTTCCGGCACGCAAATTGGCGAAGCGACAACAACCGATGATCAGCAAGATCAAGGCTCCTGCAACGCCGGCTCGTTACGTCGAACTGGACTCGCTGCGCGGGTTGGCGGCGTTGACGGTCGTTCTGGTGCATATTCAAATGTTTTGGGAGTACGACGCCCAGCATACTTCCACGATTCTCAAGTTCCTTCTGACTCTGATAAGTCCCCTCGGCTACGATGCAGTTTTGCTGTTTTTTGTACTGAGCGGATTTGTCCTCTCCTTGCCGGCAGTCGAAGGAAAGCCGCAACCCTATCTCACATTTGTGACGCGGCGGGTTTTTCGCCTCTACGTGCCCTATTTGGCTGCGCTCGTAATCTCCGTCGCCGGGAAGTTTTGGCTTCATGGCCCGCTCTTCCATAGCCAGCTCCCGGACTGTTGCTGGTTAAAGCCGGTAGATTGGCATCTGGTCGGGCAACATGTGATGTTCCTCGGAGTGTATGACGTATCCGCGTTTGACCTTCCCATCTGGTCGCTGGTCCACGAGATGCGCATTTCGCTCTTCTTTCCGTTCCTGTGCGCTATCGTTCTGCGACTGAACAACAAATGGGCATTTGCGCTCGCGCTTTTTCTCACCGCCTCATCTTTTGGAGTTTATAAATTAACGGGCGTCGAGTCCAAGGCGACCATCGGTTCCGGGACCACGACGTCGATTGCTGCCACGGTGTTCTTCGCGGCAATCTTCATTCTTGGAATCTACCTCGCTCGCGAGAGGGCAAGCATCGGAAGCTGGTTCAGCCGTCTTTCCCTTCCCGCGAGGATTTTGTTCGGTGTCGGGTGCGTTCTGCTCTACGGCTTTGCGGGACCTCAGCTCATCTCGCTTGCGTCGCGGTTTACTCACTTGCATTTGATGACCGTCGCGCATTGGCTCACTGCGTTGGGCGCGGGCGGTCTCATTGTCATCTGCATCAATTCGCAAGTCTGCAAGCGTGTTCTCCATTGGCCGCCGATTCATCGGCTGGGCCTGATGTCATACAGCCTCTACCTCATGCATTTCATCGTCTTGATGACATGCCTTCACCTCCTGCTCGGCAAAATTCCCCGGTTCATGATTCAGTTTTTGGTTCTTGTTCTGAGTTTGGCCGTGTCGTGGTTTTCCTATCGTTGGATCGAACTCCCCTCGATGAACCTCGGCCGCAGGCTCAGCAACGCGTTTCAGAGACCCTCCGCCGCGTGATTCGCGTCACAAGCCAAAACCCGCAATTCCTGAATAATCAGGGCTGAACGAGGGAGCGTGGAGCGATCTGCGCACCTGCGTATCCGTGTCCGGCGGATCCTGCATTGCATCGTGACGGGCCAAGAAGGATCGACGCGAACAGCGAGACCAGCCATGTTCAAGATCGTGGAAGCCCGCACTGCCGGCCTCAACATCCGGCAATTTTCCCTCGAGGCGCCGCGCATCGCGCGCAAGCAGCGGCCGGGACAATTTGTCATCGTCCGCCTTCACGATCAGGGCGAGCGCATTCCACTCACCATCAAGAGCGCCGATCCAGCGGCCGGCACCATCACCATCGCGGTGCAGACCGTCGGCAAAACCACGGCGCTGCTCAATTCTCTTGAAGTCGGAGACTCGATTCTCGATGTCGTCGGCCCCTTAGGCCGGCCCTCCGAGATCAGGAACTACGGAACTGCGGTGATCCTTGCCGGAAGCGTGGGAACGGCCATGGCATTGCCCACCGCCCTTGCACTTCGCGACGCCGGCAATCACGTCATCTTCATTGAAGGCGCTCGCAGCAGAGAAATGGTGGTCTTTGAAGACGAGGTGCGCGCGGCGAGCCATGAGGCTTACATACTCACTGACGACGGCAGCTACGGAGAACAGGGCCTCGTCACGAAAAAGCTGGATGAACTGATTGCCGCCGGCCGCAAGCTCGATTTTGTCCTGGCCGTCGGCCCCGTGCCCATGATGCGCGCCGTGGCCGAAATTACCGGGCCATTGGGCATCAAGACCATGGTCAGCCTCAACTCCATCATGGTCGACGGCACCGGCATGTGCGGCGGCTGCCGCGTGCTGCTCGGGAACCAGAGCAAGTTTGCCTGTGTCGACGGTCCGGAATTCGATGCCTCGCAGGTGAACTTCGAGGTCCTGATGCAGCGCAACGCCATGTATCGCGGCCAGGAGTGCCAATCGCTGAAGGCGTTTGAGCTGCACAAGCAGGAGGAACTGGCCCGTGTGCGCACCGCGCTGGCCACCAGGGAGAAAGAAGCAGCGCAACTGCGCGCCAAGCTCGAGGCGCAAGGGGAAAAGGGCTATGCCTGACTCGAATCCGATTCCTCTCAAGGAGCGCATGCAGATTCCGCGCGTACGCATGCCGGAGCTTGACGCCGGGATTCGCGCGCGTAACTTCGACGAAGTAAACCTTGGCCTCGCCGCTTCCGGCGCCGTCACTGAGGCCACGCGCTGCATCGCATGCGCCAAGCCCGGTTGCCAGTTCGATTGCCCGGTCGGGGTCAAGATCAAAGAGATCGTTGCGCTCATCTATGCCGGCGATTTTCTTTCGGCGGCGAGGAAGATGCGCGAAGACAATGCGCTGCCCGCCATCACCGGCCGCGTTTGCCCGCAGGAGAGCCAATGCGAAGGCGGCTGCGTCGTGGGCAACAAAGGTCAGCCTGTCGCCATCGGCAACCTGGAACGGTTTATCGCCGACCTCGAGCGCCAAAGCGGCCAACTGGGATTGCCGGCAATTGCTTCTCCCACAGGCAAAAGCGTCGCAATCGTGGGCAGCGGCCCGGCCGGGCTTTCGGCCGCGAGCGATTTGATTCAAAAAGGCCATGCGGTCCGAGTTTTTGAAGCGCTTCACGAATTGGGCGGCGTGCTCGTCTACGGCATTCCCGAGTTTCGTTTGCCCAAGGCGATCGTGAAAGAGGAAGTCGACAATCTGCGCCGCATGGGCGTGGAATTCGAGACCAACGTCGTCGTTGGCAAGAGCGTCACGATCGACGAACTCATGCGAGTCGAAGGATACGACGCGATCTTTGTGGCCACGGGCGCGGGCTTGCCGGTTTTTCTGGGCGTGCCCGGCGAGCACCTGAACGGCGTCTATTCGGCGAATGAATTCCTTACGCGCACCAACCTCATGCGCGCTTATCGTTTTCCGGAATTCGATCAGCCGATCTACGACTGCCGTGATCGCGACGTGATCGTTGTCGGCGCCGGCAATACCGCGTTGGACGCAGTCCGCACCGCGCTTCGACTGGGCGCGAAAACCGCCGCGCTGGTCTACCGTCGGTCGGAAGCCGAGATGCCGGCCCGCGCTGAAGAAGTAGAGCATGCACGCGGAGAAGGAATCGAATTCCGCATGCTCGTGAATCCCGTCGAGTTTCTCGGCGATGAAAATGGCTGGCTTACCGGCGCGCGCTGCGTGCGCATGGAACTGGGCGAGCCCGATGTCGACGGTCGCCGGCGTCCCGTCGCAGTTGGTGGTTCGGAATTTGTCTTGCCAGCCAACGTCGCCATCATCGGCGTGGGAACGACCGCGAATCCGCTCGTCCAGAGCACTACTCCCGACCTCGCCACCGACAAGCGCAACTACATCGTTGCCGACGCCGAAACCATGCGCACCTCGAAGCGCGGCGTCTTTGCCGGCGGCGACATCGTCACTGGCGGAGCCACCGTGATTCTCGCCATGGGAGCCGGCCGCAAAGCCGCGAAGGCCATTAACGAATACTTAGTACCAGTGAGTGGCGAAACTCAATGGCATTCAGGTAGGGACGTCGTGTAAGTCATTTATTTTCTGTCATTAAATAGGAGGAGCGGCTTCAGTAATGCAAGCTTGCGCAGGCGAGATCAGTCATTTTACACGAAAACAGTGTACACTGTAATTGTATGAAAAACATCACCCTAAGCGCCGACGAAGATCTGATCGAGAGGGCACGCTTGATCGCCCGGGAGCAGCGCCGAACACTGAACGAAGCATTCCGGGAATGGCTTGCACAGTTCACCCAAAGCGCCGGAGATGCCCAGAGTTTCGACGCTCTAATGATGCGCTTGCGCAATGTGAATGCGGGCCGGCGCTTCAACAGGGAAGAACTGAATGAGCGATAGGTTTTTCCTCGATACCAATATCTTTATTTACTCATTTGACAAAAGCGCGCCTGCGAAGTCTCGGAAGGCCGCACAACTCATCCGCGACGCGCTGACGACACAGAAGGGAATTATCAGCTTCCAGGTCGTGCAGGAATTCTTCAACGTTGCGCTGAGACGATTTTCCCAGCCCATGCAGGCGGCAGACGCCGCGCAGTATCTGAATGCGGTCTTTCGCCCGCTGCTCGCCGTGCATTCATCGCAGGCTCTCTATGCTGAGGCTCTGTTTCTCCACGCCCAGAGCGGGATCTCCTGGTTCGACTCGCTCATCGTTTCGGCCGCAATCCAGGCGCGGTGCGAACTCCTCTTTTCTGAGGACCTCCAGCACGGCCAGCGATTCGGAAGTCTCCAGGTGCGCAATCCATTTCTCTGAGTCGACGAAATCGACGCGCCGATCTTCTAAGATCGTGCCGCCCAGCTCACAAAGAAAGGGCGGCAAAGCTTTCGCTCTGCCGCCGCCCTGTCCCTGGGTTGTCTTGAAATTACTGCAATCTTGCTAAACCTTGACTCCAAACCATGGATCATTCTTTGCGAAGAGTCGGCGACTGCCTTATAACGCCTAAACCCGAATCCCTAATCCCTGGTCCCTAATCCCTG
>CAZVYV010000150.1:0-7535 GCA_964630985.1 uncultured Occallatibacter sp. | reverse complement strand
CTGACACGACTGGCCTCAAAGCTCACGATCTTCCAGTCTCCCTGAGCGTCGCGGACATAGACGTGCGTGTAGCGATAGTTGCCGGCAACCTTTCCGTCGGGAGTCGTAGCTTGAATGTTTGCCAGGGAGGTGACCACAGCCGTGGTCCCATAGAATCTGACCTTGCGGTCCGTCACTTCCAGGAGAGTGAACTTCAACCGGCCCGAGGTCAGGCCTTGCAGGGTCTCATCGCGCGACTGCAGCGTGCCCGACGCGGTGATGCCCATGTAATCCACGGCCAGCAGCGAATCCATTACTTTCGTGTTCGAATTCAGCAAGGCGTCGCGCCATTCATCCTCTAGCTGATCGATGTCGTGACGGTTCTCATGCTTTTGCCCCATGGACATTGCGGCGCACAGGGGTACGACGCAAACGACACATGCAACAAGCGTTGCAATGGCACGTCCGGGAAGCAGGCGACGGCAAGCGGGGCTTAAGGAGACTTTCACTGATCCCGGCATACGCGTACACGGTATTCCGGAAATGGTGCGCTGGTCAAATGGAAAACCCATGAAGATGTGTCGGCTGCCGATCCGCGCAATGTCGGATGCGCATTGTCCCGCTAAGAAGTTAGACGGAATCAGATGCCCAGGAAGTTGCGCGCTAGGACGTAATGGATTTAAGCGCCGCGGCAAATTCCGGCAACACGATGGTTTGGTCGCGATCGGGGCCCGTAGAAACCATGCCGATCTTCGCCCCACTCTCGCGCTCCTGGAAAGCAAGGTACTCCTGGGCGGCCCGCGGCAGCTTGTCAAACTCCGTGATGCCCTCCGTGGATTCGCTCCAGCCCTTGAGGGTGGTGTAACGCGGCTTGATCGCCTCCAGACCTCGCACGTCCGCGGGGATTTCGTCGGTGACCTTGCCGTCGATTTCGTATCCCACGCAGATGGGAATTTCTTCAAGTTCATCAAGAACGTCGAGCTTGGTCACCACGAGCCATTCCGCTCCGTTCACCTGGTTGGAGTAGCGGAGCAGCGGAATATCAAGCCATCCGCAGCGCCGGGGGCGTCCCGTGACGGCGCCATATTCGTGGCCGCGCGCACGCAGCAGATCGCCGGCCGCATCGTGGATCTCGGTGGGGAAAGGGCCTCCGCCGACCCGGGTGACGTAGGCCTTGGTAACAGAGATAACCGTCCCGATTGCGGTCGGACCTACACCCGTTCCGGTAGACGCGCCGCCGGCGGTTGCCGACGAGGAAGTGACGAACGGATAGGTGCCGTGGTCAATGTCGAGCATCGTTCCCTGCGCGCCCTCAAACATCACGCTGCCGCCCTTGGCCAGGATGCCGTAGAGCATGCGGCCGGTGTCGGCGACAAAGGGCCGAATCTGCTCGGCCGCCGCTGCATACTCTTCATACATTTTTTCAGGATCGAGGGGGTCGGTGCCGAAGAGCGCGTGGGCGATAGCATTCTTCTCCGCGCAGGCAGCTTCAATGTGCGTTTTGAGCAGCGCCGGATACAGCAAATCGACAACGCGCAAGCCGCTGCGCGCCATCTTGTCCTCGTATGCCGGTCCAATTCCGCGACTCGTGGTCCCGATTTTCTTGCGTCCCGGCGCGCTTTCCGCAGCCAGCTCGATCATGCGGTGGTATGGCAGGATGACCTGCGCACGATTGGAGATGAATAGATTCCCATCGACTTCAACGCCCAGCTCGCGAATGCGGCCGACCTCACTGAGGAACGCAATGGGATCGAGCACCACTCCGTTGCCGATGATGCCCTTGCACCCCGGCCGAAGTACGCCGCAGGGAATGAGCTGCAACACGAACTTGTGCTCGCCGATGATGACGGTGTGTCCGGCGTTATGGCCGCCTGCGTAGCGCGCCACGGCTGAAAACCGCTCGCTGAGCACGTCTACGATTTTTCCCTTGCCCTCGTCGCCCCATTGGGCGCCCAGTACTACAGCTGTCTTCGCTCGCATCGCCGTCCCGATTCCACACGTCTACCCGCCGCAGCTTGCTTTTCCCAAGCGTTGCGCGCGGGCATAAATTTGGATGCGGTTTGCTCAACCGCAACCACTTCGATTCTAAACGAGGTGAGTCGCTTCAAGGAGAAATGGGAACTGGAGCGCACGCAACGGGCTGGTCTAGGATTATCCGTGCACGTGCTGAGCGAAATCTTGCTATACCGACCTTTTTTGCTTTTCTAAGCGAAGACCGGTCCGCCGCAGGCACAACGAAAGCGAAGAGGAGACAACGATGGATTGGAGCGAGCGGTCGAGACGGGCATTCCTGAAGCAGTTTGGCGCAGCGGGCGCAGCCGCGTTGGCGGCCGCGAATGCAGACGCGCTGCCACTGGCGCAGGACTCTGCGACGCAACCGGCGCCTACGGCGGCTGACCAGAAGCAGGGCGCAACGCGCGACGCCCGCATGGCGTGGTGGCACGAGGCAAAGTTTGGCATGTTCATCCACTGGGGCCTCTACAGCGTGATCGGCCAGCATGAATGGGCAAAGGAGATCGAAGGAGTCCCTCTGTTGCAGTACGAGTTGCTGGCCAAACACTTTCATCCCAAGCCCAACGCCGCGCGCGATTGGGCCCGACTGGCCAAGCGCGCCGGCCAGAAATACATGGTGATGACGACCAAGCATCACGAGGGCTTTTGCAACTGGGATACGCAACTGACCGACTACAACGCCATGGATCAGGGACCGGGCCGCGACCTGGTGCGCGAGTTTGTTGAAGCAGCCCGCGCCGAGGGTCTGCGCGTCGGCTTCTATTACTCGCTGATGGACTGGCATCACCCTGACGGCGCCATCTGCAAGACCGATGAGGCCGCGCGCCGCCGCTTCGTCGACTACACGCACGGGCTCATTCGCGAGTTGATGACCAACTACGGCAAGATCGACGTTCTCTGGTACGACGTCGCATGGCCGCTCGACGCCACGCAATGGGAATCGGAGCGGATGAACGAGATGGTCTTCTCGCTCCAGCCTGAGATCATTGTGAACAACCGCAACCTGCTGCCGGGAGATTTTGCAACGCCGGAGCAGCGCATCCAGGCCTCCGAAGCGGGACGCGCGTGGGAAACGTGCATGACGCTGAACGACAGTTGGGGATTCAACCGCAGCGACGATGCCTGGAAAACACCGAAAAACATCGTCGACAACCTGATCACGTGCGCGCGCGGAGGCGGCAATTACCTGCTGAATATCGGCCCGGAGCCGGATGGCTCAGTGCCGCCGGCATCGGTGGAGATCCTGGAGACGGTGGGCAGCTGGCTGGATAGCAACGGTAAGGCCATCTACGGTACGGAGCGCGGAACGTTGAACCCCGACGCGAGTTGCAACTACTCGCGCCGTGGCAACACGCTCTACGTGCATGTGCATTGCTGGCCCGGGCACACGCCGGCCGCAGAATGGCTCGACTTCTATCAGCCCGAGGCGGTCGTGGCCATTGGCGGGTTAAAGCCGAAGGCGCTCTCCGCACGACTCCTCAAGAACGGCCAAAAGGTCGAGTTCACGCAGGATGAATTCACCTTGAGATTGACGGGCCTGCCTCTGGTTGCGCCCGATCAGCCCGCTACGGTCATCGAGGTCGAGTGCGACGGTGAGCCGGCAATCGACCATAGCGCGCTGCGCCCGCTGTGGCCAAGGCACAAGGTAGGCATTAGCGCGTAGCAGAGCGCCTGCGGCGATTCCAATTATGGGCCTGGATATTTGTTACTCTAAAACGCGTAACGCAAATCTGCGTAATAAGACTTGATCATTACGCATATTTGCGTTACGCTAATAGGCATAATGGAAGACTTGGAAAACCCATTCATCTTCGGCGAAGTCGTCAGTGAACCGAATTTCGTCGATCGGACGAAGGAACTCGACACCTTGGTCCGTGACCTCTCCGATGGACAGAAAGTATTCCTGCTGTCTCCCCGCCGTTTCGGAAAAAGCTCTCTTGTCGCAATGGCGCTTCTCAAGCTGCGCAAGAGACACGTCCGCACTGTCAGCCTGACCGTCAGCAGCTATTCCAGTTACACCCAATTCCTTGAGAAGTTTGCGGAAAAGGTTCTGCGCGCCGCCGGCCCCTGGGATCGAGTCAAGGATTGGGTGACGCGATTCGCGCGGAGCGTCAGACCCGAAATCAATTACGTCACAATGACCGGTGAAGTGAGCCTCTCGCTCGGCGCCAAACCGGGATTCGATCCAGCACCCATCGCTCCCGACGTCTTTGCGCTGCCCGGGGAATTGGCCAGGAATGGCGGCTTCCGGATGGCAATTTGCCTCGACGAGTTTCAGCAGATATCCGAATTCAACGGCGGATCGGTGGAAAATGTCTTGCGCAACCAGGTTCAGGAGCAGCGGGAAGTGGGTTACGTTTTTGCGGGTTCTCAGCCTTCCTTCATGAAAGAAATGCTGTCGACCAAGCGCCCCTTCTACAAAGCCGGCCCACAAATATTCCTCGACAAGATTCCGGAGGATGCGTGGAGGGAATTCATTGTCCGGCAATTCGGAAAGAAGCGCAGGAAGGTCGACGATGGCGCTTTCGATGCTTTGTTCTCCATCGCGAACCTGATTCCGTACGATGTGCAGCGCATCGCTCATGAGCTATGGGATTACGCGGAAATCGCGGGAAAGCGCACGCTTGGGGCAAGCGACGTCACATGGGTTGCCGAAGCTCTCGTAGCCGGCCAATCTACTTACTACGAACAACTCTGGCAGCAGTTGTCTGCGGCGCAAAGGGCCGTACTTCAGGCGCTCGGCCAGCTCGACTCATCGCAGATTTATTCCCAGTCTGTCAGAACCGAGTTCCGGCTCGGGCCCGCATCCACGGTTCAACGAGCGATTGAGGCCCTCAATTCAAAAGGCATCCTGGATCGGTATCGAGGCCAGTATTTCTTCCTTGATCCCCTTTTTCCGCCATGGATACGAAAGGGAATTGCATGAGCCCATCATTCCGCGGCCAAGGACTTCTCGAGAATTGCGTCCGCGATCCGCGCGGCCTCGACCGCGGGTTGAACCGCGTGCACGCGCACCATCGATGCTCCGTTTAGAATCGCAGCCGTCATGGCGGCAAGGCTTGCGTTTTCGCGCGCAGCTAAGGGCGCGGGCTCTCCGCCGAAAAGAGGCGCCAGTGTGTGGCCAAGGAATGACTTCCGGCTCAAACCGGCGAGCAACGGCCGGCCAAGAGCAAGCAACTCCGCCTGACGCGCGAGAAGCGCGTAATTCTCGTCGAAGCGCTTGCCGAATCCATAGCCGGGGTCGAGGACGATTGCATCTGGTGGAATCCCCTCGCGCTCGGCAGCGGCAAGACTGGCGGCCAATCCCTCGCGCACTGTGGCGAGCAGTGCATCGGGTTCCAACTGCGGCTGTGCGCGCCATTCATCGGGTTTCCCACGCGCGTGCGAAAGCACAATCCCCGCCTGAAACTCCGCGCACACTTTGGCGATAGCAGGGTCCCAGGTGAATCCGCTCACATCGTTCACAATCTCAGCGCCGGCCACGAGCGCGGCGCGCGCGGTCTCGGCTTTGTAGGTGTCGACCGAAATCACCGCGTGGGGCAGGCTCTTCAGGATTCCTTTCAACACAGGGAGCAATCGCGCCTGCTCTTCTGCGGCGGTAACAGCGGCGTCCGCGCCGCCCGCGCGCGAGCCGGGCCGCGTGCTCTCCGCACCCAGATCGACGATGTCCGCGCCTTCTTCGATCAATTCGATCGCGTGTGCAATGGCCTTTTCCGAAGCCAGGAAAAAACCTCCGTCGCTGAACGAATCCGGAGTGATATTTACGACACCCATTATGAGCGTGCGCCGTCCAAGCTCAAGGGTCCGCGACCGCAGTCGCCAGCGTGCAGTGCTTCTGATAACCATTCCATCCCGATCGTACGCCGCGACGCGGCACGCCTTTGCTACACTTCGGGGCATGGCCTCCCTTCGCCGATCCATTGCATGGAGCAGCCTCCTGCTTTGCACCTTCGGCCTGAGCGCACAGGCCTCCGCCCAAGTGCGGAATCATCCGCAACGCTCTGCGCTGCGCGTGCCCAGGACGGGCCCACTCGCCGATCGTATCCAGGCCATTCTCGCCGACCCCGCTCTGAGTCACGCTGATTTTGGGATCAGTGTAACCACTCTCGACGGGCAATCGCTCTATGGATTGAATGACGCGCAGCTGTTTTCGCCTGGCTCCAACGCGAAATTGACGACCACCGCCGCGGCTTTTGCTCTGCTGCCGGTGGACACACTCACGTGGACCACCTTCGCGGCGGGGGACGGCGACCTGGATGCGAACGGCACTCTCCATGGCAACCTTGTGCTGCTTGGCGTCGGCGATCCCACGATCAGCGCCCGGCGCTACCCATATGTCGAGCCCGGATCCACGCCCCCAGCTTCCGAAGGGCGTTTGCCGACTTCCGCGCCGAAAACTGCGATGGACGTTTTGGGCCTGCTTGCCGAACAGGTGGAACAGACGGGTGTGCGCACGGTGGATGGCAACGTGATCGGCGACGACTCGTTCTTCTTGAGCGAGCCGTATCCGTTGGGCTGGAGCTGGGACCATATGCAGTGGAGCTTCGGCGCGCCCGTCTCCGCGCTCACCTTCAATGACAACACCGACGAGCTAAGCATCACTGCCGATCCCGCCGTGCCGGGCGCAACGCAAGCCGAGTGGATGCCGGACGTGGACTACTACACAATCGACAACCGGATGACCATTGCCGCGGCCGGGCAGGAAGCCTTCCCTGGCCTCGAGCGGCATCCTGGCTCCCTGCTGATACGTGCCTGGGGCACAGCTCCCTCAAGCGGTCTGCGCGTTGCGATGGCCGTGGAGGATCCGGCGCAGTTTACCGCGGATGCGTTCAAACAGGCGCTTGAACTGCGCGGCATCAAAGTGACGGGGGACGCCGAGTCGCGCCACAAAGTCGCCACTGGAACGGGCGACTTCGCCGGGGAGCGCGAGATGCCCTTGAGCATTACGCCCGGCAACTTCACTTCGATCGCCGCTCCAGCCGAGGGCCGCCGTATCCTCGGGGCGCACATGTCGGTGCCCATCGCAGAAGACCTCACCGTGACCAACAAGACCAGCCAGAACCTGCACGCTGAACTTCTGCTGCGCCTGCTGGGCAAGCTCTATGGAACCGACGGCAGTTTTGAGGAGGGGGCCCGGGTCGTGCGCCAGTTCATGGTCAACGCGGGTATAGCCGACTCGGACTTCTATCTCGTCGACGGATGCGGCCTCAGCAACGACGACAAGATCACACCGCGCGCCTTTACGCGGCTGTTGGCCTTTGCGTCGAAGCAAACCTGGGGCGAGGAATGGCGTGAGACGCTGCCCAAAGCCGGCGTCGATGGCACTCTGGATCACCGCTTCACTAAATCTCCCGTGAAGGGTCAAATGTGGGCCAAGACCGGCACCCTGGGCGAAGCGAATTCCCTCTCCGGATATGTGAACGCCGCAAGCGGCCGAATGGTGGCATTCTCGATCCTCGTCAACGGGCGCTATCCGGGCAGCACCGCTGAAGAAGTAGCCATCGACCGCATCGCCGAAGCCATCGCCGCGGCGGAGTAATCGC
>CAZVYV010000149.1:0-7536 GCA_964630985.1 uncultured Occallatibacter sp. | reverse complement strand
TGGGAGCGCCTGCTCGTCGATCGCAAACTCGGGGCTCTGGCTCTGTTGCGCAACCTGCGCAACCTGCATCAGGCCGGCGTGAGCGAGGAGCTGGTGCTGAGCGCGCTCGCAGAGATGAAAACGGATCGGGTCCTCCCCTTCCGTTTTCTGGCGGCCGCGCGTTCGGCTCCGCAGTGGGAGCAGCCACTCGAGTTCGCTATGTTCCGCTCTCTCGAAGGCCGAGCTTCCAGCCTCCGGGGTCACACCCTGTTGCTGGTTGACGTCTCCGGCTCCATGGAGGCGCCGCTTTCGCGCCGTTCTGAAATGCGGCGTACGGACGCGGCCTACGGACTCGCCATCCTGCTGCGCGAAATCGCTGAGAAGGTTACGATCTACACCTTCTCCGATGATGCAAAGCTGGTGCCGTCGCGCCGTGGCATGGCGCTGCGCGACGCGCTCGACGGGAGCCAGCCGCACTCGGGAACGTATCTCGGCAAGGCGTTGAGCCATGTTGAGGCCGAGAACCGGGCCGGCAGCGACCGCCTCATCGTGATCACCGATGAGCAGTCGCACGATAACGTGCCTGCGCCGCGCGGCAAGGGCTACGTGATCAACGTTGCTTCGAGCCGCAACGGCGTCGGCTATGGACCGTGGACGCACGTCGATGGCTGGAGCGAAGCGGTGGTTGATTACATCGCCGAGCTCGAGGCGAGCGTCGGCACACCGGGCGTTTGATCGAGCCGCGCCTAGCATCGACTCCAACAAACTTCGGGGGGCAGCCACTTGGCCGCTCCCCGAATTCGTTTGTACTGACGTCTCAATCCGCCGCGAGTAGTTTCGTCCGGAAGAACAAGCCGGCCACAATCCCGCCCAGGCTGGGAAATACCAGAAACAGCCACAACTGTTTGATTGCCTGACCCTGCACGAAGATTGCCGGCCCTAGGCTCCGCGCCGGATTCACGCTCACGCCCGTAATGTGAATGCCAAAGATGTGAATTGCCACCAGCGTAATGCCGATGACCAGCCCGGCAAATCCCGCCGGCGCGCTCTTCTGCGTCGACCCCAGAATCACGATCACGAAGATCATGGTTGCGAAGAATTCAAACAGGATCGCTGAAGGCTCGTTGTATCCGCCCTGGTAGCCCGGCCCCCAGCCATCCTGGCCGAGTCCGTTCACCGCAAGGCTGTATCCCGTTGTGCCGACCGCAATCATCAGCAGCAGCCAAGCCGCGAGAATCGCGCCCACGAACTGCCCTGTCCAGTAGCCGATCATCTCGCCGAACTTCATCCTGCCGGCAACCCAGACGCCCAGGCTCACCGCAGGGTTGATGTGACAACCCGAAATTGGGCCGATTGAATACGCCGCTGCGATCAGACCCAGCCCGAATGCGAAAGCGATGCCAAGAATTCCAACCTTATCGCCGGCAATCACGGCTGTTCCGCAGCCAAACAGCACCAGAATGAATGTGCCTACCAGCTCTGCAAAGTATTTCTTCACGTTTCCTCCATGTCGATGCTGCGAGAATTCGCTTCGTGGTTCGGAAGCGCCGCGCCTTCAATCAAGTGCCTGCCGCGGCGCCCACGCAGTTTTGCAGACGCGCTCAGCAGGAGTCAAGAAAAAATCTGGCCGCGAAAGAAGGCGTCCACCCCCGAACCGCCGCGCCTTCTGTGGGCGCAAACCCGTAAAATTCTGCCATTTGATTCCCGGCAATTCGTCGTGCCTCGCTGCGCGGGCTGTGCTAACGTTCAAGCGTGAGCGTTGGCGCGTCAGGCAAAGGGGAAATGAAGAAAACCGATTCGGGCAGGCGCCGCTTGCCCGGCTTGGCTGAAAAAGACGGCCTGATCCGCCATCCCTTTGACCTGGAATTTGGGGTGCGCACAAGTGGCCTTGTCGCAGGACGTCATCTCGGCTCCGGGCACCGCAACGACCGCTACGTAACGGCCTATTACGCCGTTGCTCCTTCGGTTTTTCATGGCCTCATCGTGCGTTGGCGTCGCTGCCGCCCACTCGCGCCCATCGACGATTACACGTTTATCGATCTCGGCGCCGGCATGGGCCGCGCAATGTTGCTCGCAGCCGCATATCCCTTTCGCGCCGTAGTCGGCGTGGAACTGCATCCCACGCTGGCACGCATCGCGCGCAGAAATCTTGCTTTTTGGCGTTCCGGCGGACGCACACGAGTACCCATGCGCATGTTTTGCCGTGATGCGTTGGCATTTCCGCTTCCTGCAGGGCCCTGCGTCGTTTTTCTTTTCAATCCCTTTGGCGCGCCCGTGCTGCGCCGCCTTTTGCGCGCCTGGAGACAGACTCTCACTCAACGCCCGGCTCAACTGGATATCTTGTACGTCAACAACGAGCAGGAGAGCGTGCTCAGGCGCGAGCCAGAATTCGAGCGGCTGTTTCACGGACCGAT
The DNA here is from genome assembly GCA_964630985.1 of uncultured Occallatibacter sp. Taxonomy (GTDB): domain Bacteria; phylum Acidobacteriota; class Terriglobia; order Terriglobales; family Acidobacteriaceae; genus Telmatobacter. Next base: position 5,143 of record CAZVYV010000149.1, on the reverse strand, counting down.
CAGGCGCTCGCATGCAGATGCCGTCGCCGATCGCACTATCCTCAAGCGCCAACCCGGTGCTGAATACGCTGCGCCCGGCTGGGAGGACTGCTCCATTTACCGTTGGATGGGACCCGATCCGGCCGTTAAACGCCCATGATCCAAGGGGGCCAAGTAAGCGTTTTCCAGATTGTCAAACTGCGGCCGCCGCAGTAGGATTGCGAGGTCATGAACAACCGCATTCCAGTCGTCGCCTTCCTTTTAGCCGCTTTTATTCCCGTCGGCCTGGTCTCCCAATCGCCGTCGCTCACCATTCAGGTGGATCAGCCTTCGGGAACGGTGAGTCCAACTCTCTACGGCCTAATGACCGAGGAGATCAACTACTCCTACGACGGCGGCCTCTATGCCGAGTTGGTACGCGACCGGGTGCTGAGCCGCTCTTGGGACGCCCTGAGACTCTGGCCCATGGTTGCGCGCGGCGATTCCATCGTCAACGTCTCCGCCGATGAGAGCGACGGACCGAGCACGGCTCTTCCGCGCAGTCTGAGGGTCACGGTCACCAAAGCAAGCGCGGCCTCCCCTGCCGGGGTCGAGAATGGTGGGTATTGGGGCATCCCCGTGCGACCGCATACCGCGTACTCCGGCTCTTTCTACGCGAAGACCGACAGCACAGGACTTGCAATCACCATTACCCTCCAGAACGACCAAACAGGAGTGATCGCCGCATCGACCACAGTCACCGGCGTCACAGGCGAATGGAAGCGGTATACGTACAACCTCAAAACCGGCGATGTGCCAGCCTCGTCGAACAACCACCTCATTCTCACCATCGCTCAGCCAGCAACAGTCTGGCTCAATCTGGTCTCTCTCTTTCCGCCCACATATCACGATCGGCACGGCGGAACTCGCGTCGACATCATGAACCTCCTCGCCGCCATGCAGCCTAAATTCCTGCGCTTTCCCGGCGGCAACTATCTTGAAGGCGATCACATCCCCGAGCGCTTCGACTGGAAGAAGACCATCGGCCCATGGGTCGACCGGCCTACACACATGAGCCCGTGGCGTTATCGATCGTCTGACGGAATGGGCCTGCTGGAATTTCTCGAGTGGTGCGAAGATCTCAAGATGCAGCCTGTGCTCGCTGTCTACGCCGGGTATTCATTGGCGGGGGAGCACGTTGATCCCGGCACCGCACTTGAGCCTTACGTGCAGGACGCGCTCGACGAGATTGAATACGTTGCCGGCAGCACCGATACCAAATGGGGCGCCGAGCGCGCCAAAGACGGCCATCCTGCCCCTTTCCCGCTCCACTATATTGAAGTCGGCAACGAAGACGGCTTCGACCACTCGGGTTCCTACGACGGCCGCTACGCGCAGTTTTACCGCGCAATCAAGCAACGGTATCCGGATCTTCAAATTGTCGCTACAACGCCCGTCAAAGGCATCACTCCCGACGTGCTCGACGAGCACTTTTACATGTCCGCTCAGGAGTCGTTTTCTCAGGCGCATCACTACGACGCCGCCGACCGGCACGGACCGAAGATTTTTGTCGGCGAATGGGCTACGCGCGAGGGCGACCCGACACCGAACCTCGAAGCCGCACTCGCCGACGCCGCATGGCTTACCGGCCTCGAGCGCAACAGCGATCTCATCGTTATGACCAGCTATGCGCCGCTCTTCGTCAACGTCAATCCAGGCGCCATGCAGTGGGCACCCGATCTTATCGGCTATAACGCACTATCAAGCTACGGCTCGCCCAGCTACTGGACGCAGGTCATGTTCTCTTCGCATCTCGGAACCGAGATTGTGCCGGCTGCGCTCACCAACGCGCCCATGCGCATCTTCGCTTCCGCCACGCGCGACGATGCAAAGCACAAGCTCTTCATCAAAGTCGTCAACGCGACCTCGACTGCGCAGCCCATCGCCATTGACCTGGCAGGCGCGAGCAAGGTGGGCCGGCAGGCCACGATCACAACCATGAGCGGAAAAACACCCAATGCGACAAACACGATAAGCGACCCCAAAGCTGTGGTGCCTATTGCTCAAAACGTCTCCGTCGCGGGCTCGAAGTTCACGCACACTTTTGCGCCCTACTCGGTTAATGTGTTGGAGATGAGCTACTGATTCCAGGGGTCGATCCAGATCGTATGACTTAGGGTTGCTTCCAGCCTCCGCCACGTGTCGGTTAAAGTAAAGTCATTGTGATTATCGACTTTGCCAGGCGCGCGCACGACCATAACTGGGAGATGGATCCCATCACGCGCTCCCTGCTCGACACTGATTTCTACAAGCTCCTCATGCTCCAGTTCATCTGGAAGAATTTCCCTCGCACTCGTGCCACCTTCACACTGATCAATCGCACCTCCTCGATGCGCCTTGGCGATATGGTCAGCATCTCCCAACTGCGGGAGCAACTCGAAGCTACGCGCCGGCTGCGATTCCGCAAATCCGAGTTGGTCTGGCTTGCCGGCAACTCATTTTTTGGCCGCCGCGGCATCTTCGAGCCCGCATTTCTCGACTGGCTCGAGCACGAATTCCAGCTTTCCGAATACGAGCTCTCCGTCCGCGACGGCCAGCTTCAACTTCGCTTTGAGGGGCTCTGGTCCGGAACTTCGATGTGGGAGATTTACGCGCTTTCCGAGATCGGCGAGATGAAGACGCGCGCCGCGCTCAAGCCCTTGAGCGAACTTGAGCTCGACATTCTTTACGCGCGCGCAAAATCCCGGCTTTGGGAAAAGATGGAACGTCTGCGCGGTGTCCCCGACCTAAGCATCAGCGACTTCGGCACGCGCCGCAGGCACAGCTTTCTCTGGCACGAGTATGTCGTCAACTCCATGCGCGATACCATCGGCGAGGGCTTCTCCGGAACTTCCAACGCCTACCTGGCCTACAAGCACGACCTTGAAGCTATCGGCACGAACGGCCACGAGCTGCCTATGGCAATGGCCGCCCTCGCCCGCGACGACGACGAGTTGCGCAACTCACAGTACGCGCTGCTCGAACTGTGGCAGCGCAGCTATCAGGGCGAGCTGCTGATTCTGCTCCCTGACACATTTGGCACAACGCAGTTTCTACGCGGCGCTCCCGATTGGGTGGCCAACTGGACCGGCCAGCGCATCGACAGCAAGGATGCCTACGTCGCCGGCGACGAGTACATCGCCTGGCTCGAGCGCCATAGCCGCGATCCGCGCCAGAAGCGCCTCATTGCAAGTGACGCACTCGATGTGGAGCAGATTCTCAGTCTTCATGCCTACTTCGCGGGTACGTTGCTCAACGGCGCCTCGCCCGACGACTTTCGATCGGCTGCTGATTTTCGCGATTCGGACCGCTGGATTCCCGGTCGCCGCATCCGCTTCAGCGCGGGCTGGGGCACCCTGCTTACCAATGACTTTCGCGGTTGCAATCCCCAGGACAACGATGGTTTCAATCCCATCGGCCTCGTTTGCAAGCTGAGCGAGGTTGACGGCAGGCCCGCTATCAAGCTCTCCGACAATTTCTCAAAGGCCCTTGGCGACCCCACTGAAGCGGAACGCTATCGACGCGTGTTTGGCGTGGCCGGCGTTGCCGACATTCCCGTACTGACGTGATTGCTCGAGGCTCGTATGCAGCACAACTTCGACAGGAGCTGACCCTCCGCAATCGCATTTACGCGCACGACCGTGCGCACGTCGAAAGCTACGGCAGCGCGCCGGTCATCGTGTACGAGCCGGAAGACGGCTGCCACGGAAACTTCTTCGACCCTGCATACAACACCATCATCGCAAACCCGGGTTGGATGCGCCGATTCGAAAAAGTTCACGCACAGGCAGCGCGTTCGTTGCCGAAGCCACAAATCGATCCCGCACGCCGCTGGCGCGAGCTCGATTCATCGATGAGTTCTGATGCACTGCTGATGAATGTGTTCTGCACGCCTGGCGTCGCCGATTCCGGAGCGCTGCGATACGCGCTCGGCGTCGAGGAAGATGCTCGTCCCATTTTCGGTTGGAAGGCGCGCGTCCCTCTCACAAACGGCCGATTCGACCGCACCGAAATCGATATGCGCTTCGGTACCCTGCTGGTCGAGGCAAAACTCACCGAGGTCGGCTTTCAAACGCGTACCGCGGCCATCGTTGAGGCCTATCGCGACTTCGACACGGTCTTCGAACGCGATCGTCTCCCGCGCGCTGAAATCGCCACATCGCGCTGGTTGCGCGCCAGCGAATTTCCCGAGAATGCATCTCAGGAATTCGAGAGCATCGTCGCCGAAGCCGCGCTCATTTCCAATGTCGATACAATCTTTCGTCCGCCAGGCGAGCCAGGCTACGCCGCTTATCAACTCATCCGCAGTGTGCTCGCCGCCTATGCCGCCGGGTGCAGCTTCTGCGTCATCCATGACGAGCGACGTCCAGATCTACGCGAGGAGTGGTTTGAAATCATGGCCGAAGTCAAAAGCGCCGACCTGCGTACACGCCTGAAAGTTCTCACCTGGCAGGAATTGGCCGCAATGCTTCCTGATGAGTTGCAGGAGTTCCTCAATGTGAAATATGGGATCGTCGCGCCAGGCAAAACACCCTCGCCGATTGCCGACGCCGAAGCGCTTGCGGATTGATTCTCTAATTGTGGAACGGTTCTACAATCCCAGAATCTTCCGATTGCTTTCCGCGTCCACGTTGCCGCCCGCAAACTCGTCGAACGCTCGATCAGTCACGCGAATGATCTGGTCGCGAACGAATGTCGCACCCTCCGCCGCGCCCTGCTCGGGATGTTTGATGCAGCATTCCCACTCGACCACAGCCCAACCCGGATAGTCGTACTGCGCCATCTTGCTAAAGACCTGATGGAAATCGATCTGCCCATCGCCCAATGAGCGAAACCTCCCCGGCCTTTCAATCCACTCCTGATAGCCGCCGTAAACACCCGACCGTCCGCTCGGCCGGAACTCCGCGTCCTTCACGTGAAACGCCCGCACCCGATCATGATAAAGATCGAGGAACGCCAGATAATCCATCTGCTGCAGCACCATGTGGCTCGGATCGTACAAAATGTTCGCGCGCGGATGATCGCCCACCGCTCCGAGAAAACGCTCGAAAGTCGCGCCGTCGTGCAAATCCTCCCCAGGATGCAGTTCAAAGCACACATCCACTCCCGCATCGTCGAATGCATTCAGAATCGGCATCCAGCGCCG
>CAZVYV010000148.1:0-7613 GCA_964630985.1 uncultured Occallatibacter sp. | reverse complement strand
AAGGCTGGCAGCACTTTTCCTGACTGCGAATGGTCGTCTGAGTCTTGTGTGAATCAGCGTTATGTATGGATTGGCGACAACCCGCTATGAACTCGGGATACCGACTCCGGACGGCCTCAATCCTTTCGCTTAGCCGGCCTGCGATACGATCCAGGAGAGCCCTTTCCGAGTCTTACTTGCAACTCTGTTGAGTCTCGCCCGGTCAGGGGATCGCCCCGTGCCCTCTATTAGGCAAGTCTTTAGCGCATCTGCATCGTTGAATTGCGGTTCTGCAGACAACCATGAACGCAGTCATTCGAGTATCGGGTGTCCGCAAGACCTATGGCAGAACCGTCGCCGTAGACGAGGCGTCGTTTGAGGTATACGAACGTGAGATCTTCGGTTTAATTGGGCCTAATGGAGCGGGCAAGACCACGACGATGGAGTGTGTCGAGGGGCTTCGCAAGCCCGACCGCGGCACCATTGAAGTTCTCGGTCTCGATCCTTTCCGCCAGGTGTACAAATTGCAAGACCGCATCGGGGTTCAGCTCCAACAGGCGCAGTTACAGAAGCGAATTAAGGTGTGGGAGGCAGTCGATCTTTGGGCCTCGCTTTACCAAAAGCAAGCGATCGATGGCGAACGTCTGCTCGAACAGCTCGGCCTGTCAGATAAGCGCGGCGCCTGGTTCATGAATCTTTCCGGGGGGCAGAAACAGCGACTTTTTATCGCTCTTGCCCTGATCAACGATCCGGAAGTGGTGTTTCTCGATGAGTTGACCACGGGGCTCGACCCACAGTCGCGACGGGCGATATGGGATCTGGTACGTGGAATCCGCGAGCGAGGCAAAACAGTTTTCTTGACGACCCATCTCATGGAGGAGGCCGAGCGGTTGTGCGACCGTGTAGCCATCATGGAACATGGCCGTATTATCGACATCGATAAGCCGGAGAGACTCGTCGCCCGGCACTGTCCTGAGCGAACCGTTGTGCTCGACACAGACGACCCGGCTGCCGCGGAGCATTTTCAAAAAATTCCGAGAGTCAAGTCGGTGATTTGCGTTGGCAAAACGTTCACCATTCGCGGCGAGGGCGAGGAACTGGTCACCGCAGTGATTGACTGTCTGTCGGAGAATAGGATTCGCGTCACGGATTTTCGCACAATTCTTCCCAACCTTGAGGATGTCTTTCTCAAGCTCACCGGTCACTCCATCCGAGAGTAGGTTCCAAGATGATGCTGCGAGGGCTCTGGAAACTGACGTGGATCGAGATCAAGGTGTTCCTGCGCGAACCGCTGGGCGCGATCGGCACAGTTGTTATTCCTGTTCTGGTTTTCCTGGTATTGAGCCGGATAACCAACCTGAAACTTGGTGCGTCTTCGATAGCCGGCAGCGGATTTTCAAGCGCTGGCGTTCCGGCTCTTGTTTCTTTGCTTATTGCTGTCAGCGCTGTGCTTTCGCTCGTCACAATCATTTCAATCTACCGCGAAGGCGGCATCCTCAAGCGGCTTCGCGCTACGCCATTGCGCCCGCAAACAATTCTGACTGCGCACGTGATCGTAAAGTTGATCCTGACCGCGGCTACGCTTGCCCTGATGCTTCTGGCAGGAAAGCGCTACTTCCCGGCCGGAGCTCATGTCCCAGTCTTCTCCTTCGCCATTGCGCTGCTCATCAGCACCTGGAGCATTCTGTCAATTGGTTTTCTCATCGCCAGCATCGTTCCCACGGCGCGCTTTGCACAGCCATTGGGCGCCATCATCCTGTACCCGATGTTCGCGTTCTCGGGACTCTTCGTGCCCCTTGCAACTTTCTCACCCGTGCTGCGTGTTGTAGGGCGGCTACTGCCCTTGACCTACGCCGTGCGCCTGCTGGAAGGAATATGGAACGGCGACGGATGGTGGGCCCACTGGGGCGACGTTGCCGCGCTCACCGTGTTCTTTCTCGTTTTCACGGCAATCTCAGCCAGGGTCTTTCGTTGGGAATGACCAAGTACCTTGACGCGCAGATTCCCGCGGCAAATCTCGCAGTGACCAACAGGCGCTGTTTTCGAGCTTCAGTCGTATCACCGGCGATTCGGAAGTTACTCGTTTTTCGGTCCGGTCAGCCACCGCAAACGCTCTTGCCACAACCTGCCCGCCTCGGCGCAATTCCCTGCGGCCGCACACTGAAGCCTTGTCCCTTGGTCCCCGCCTTTATTCTGAAGTGTGCCTCCCAAACCCAACCCGCCCGCTACGCCTTCGCGCAGAAAGCATCTCCTCCGGCTCTTCTTGCTATGTCTTGGCCTTGGCCTCGTCGCCTCATGGACGCTCGCCGCGCTGACCTTCGTCGCCGCCAAATGGATCGACCCGCCCACCACCGCCGTCCACATGGAGCGCCGTCTTGAGTCCTTCATTCACGGCAAGCCCTACCACGAACACTATGAGTTCGTTCCTCTGCGCGAGATCTCGCCCGACTTTCAGCACGCCGTCATCGCCGCGGAAGACGCGCGCTTCTACCAGCACCACGGTTTCGATTGGCAGGCCATGGAGATCGCCGCTGAGGACGATTTGGAGGCGGGCCACCATCGTATTCGCGGCGGTTCCACCATCACCCAGCAGCTCGTCAAGAATCTCTTTTTCGGAACCGGCCGCTCCTTCCTCCGCAAGGGCGCGGAGTTCACGCTCGTCCCGGTAGCCGAATTCGTTCTCGGCAAGCAGCGCATTCTGGAGCTTTACCTCAACGTGGTCGAATGGGGCCCTGGCATCTATGGAGCTGAGGCAGCCGCACAGCACTACTACGGAACCTCGGCCCGCCGCCTCGACCGCCAACAGGCCGCGGACCTCGCAGCCATTCTTCCTGCTCCGCTCAAGCGCCGCCCCGAGCGCATGGCGCATTACAGCGGGCTCATCCTCGAACGCATGCGGCAGATGGGCTGGTAGCCGTGCGACGATCACGATCCAGGGTCCACGTCTACGCGACCCACGACTCGCGATTCTCGTCCTTCGGCCCCTCGTTCCTTGTTCTACCCCGCCACCACTTCGTAGGGCCGCATCATCTCGTTGTCTTCGTGCTCCAGAATATGGCAGTGCCACACGTAGCGCCCCGGATAGCCAATAAACGGCACAATAATGCGGGTCACGGTATGAGCATTCACGCGCGCTGTGTCCTTCCAACCCAGTTCATTCGCATCGGGAGCCATCGCCGGTCCGAGGTAACGCAGGGTGCCCTTCGTCATGTATTCAAACGCGTCGAATCGGCGCCGATCCAGAATCTGAAACCGTACCATATGCAGATGAATGGGGTGCACGTCGTCGGTCAGATTCACGAGCTCCCAAATTTCGGTGGAATTGAGCAGCGGCTTTTCAGTCACCGGCATGTGCCAGGGCGTCTTGTTCAGCAGCATCCCCATGGACTCCGAAACCATATTCAGCTGCTCATCCAAGGTCAGTCGCCGCGTGAGAACAGCGCTGGACTCCGCGATGCACTCGCCGGGCCGCAGAGTCGCCGGCAATGCACTTGTGTCGGACGCGCCCGCCGCAGCCACGCGAAACTGCATCAGTGTCAATGCTTCGCTCATCAGCAACACCTGCGCGCCGCGGTGCTCGGTGAAGTCGATCACCAGGTCGGCACGCTCCGCCGGCGCGAGTTGCACGTGCTTCACCGGGACGGGCGCCGGGAGCAATCCCTGGTCGGTGCCGATCTGGTTCATCTCGGTTTCAGGTGAGAGAGATAGCCGATAGAACCGTCCGTTGGCGCCATTCAAAATGCGGAAGCGGTATTTGCGCGGCTCGACATCGAGATAGGGGAAAAGCTTGCCGTTGACCAGGTGCGCGGCCCCGAAAACTTCCGGAACCCACGGCCGAGCCGGATCGGCAGAGACTGGATAACTCAGTTGGCCGTCGGGGCCGAAATCGCGGTCCATCAGCACCAGGGGGATCTCGTACTTTCCGCTGGGTAAGCGCAGCGCATCCTCCACGCTGTCACGAATCACATAAAGGCCCAGCATCCCCGCATAAATGTTGAGCCGGTTGATTCCCATTGTGTGGTCGTGATACCAGAGCAGCGCCGCGTCCTGCCGGTTGGGATAGTAATAGGTGCGCGATTGGCCCGGAACATACCAGTCTTCGGGATAGCCGTCACTCTCCGGTGGAGTCTTTCCCCCGTGAAGGTGCACCGCGCCGCGCACTTCGGGTTTATCTTTCTCCGCGCCGTGCAAACCGTGATCGATCGGAAGAAAATGCCGCGCGGGCAGCTCATTCGCCCACTCGATCAGCTGTCCGTGCCCACTGCGAGTTTCAAACAATGGCCCCGGCACCGAGCCGCCAAACGCCCACAATGTTGTGGGCGGCAGATCGCGATGGAGCTTCGCGTGGACGGCTTGCATCGCGATCCGGTAAAACGGCACACTCTCGCCTGAACGATCGGGCGCTGCGCGATGATCTACCGGCTGTGCCACCCGAGGCAACGGCAACGGATCGACAAATCGAGCGAGACTGTTGGGATCGAGATTCGGAACAGCGGGCGCCGCAGGCTGTGGCATCGACTGCGCCATTGACTGCGCAATCGCCCGCCGGGAAACAAGTGCCGTTGCTGTCAGTGCGGACTGGCCAAGAAACTTGCGGCGCGTGATCAAACCAGAGACTCTTTCTCAAAAAAATATGCGCCGAGGCACGGGAGTTCTCATTCCCGCGCCCCGGCTTCCTGCAATTCAAGCGTGTTGCGCTTTGGGGTCTATGGCTGCCTGCCGAAACCGCCGCCGTGGTCTTCAACCACTTCTCCGGTGCTGGGGTTCAGGATAACCCGATCGGAAAGATTGAACGGATCGCGACTGAAGTCGAACATGTTGTTGATTGGACCAGCCAGCGCATCGAAGCTGCCTTGCCCAATCCGCTCGCCGCCCAGCCAGTTGTCTTCAACAAAGCGAAGGACAGAGGATTGGTCGGTCGTCGTATGATCCACAAAGTTATGCCGGGCCCATGGCGAGATGACCAGAAGAGGCAGTCGTGGGCCATAGCCGCAACGGCCTTGCGCATGTTCGGTGGAGGCGTTGACGCCGGGCAGTGCAGTCGCGCCATTTCCGCATGCGCCCGTGCCGCTCAGCATGTCGGCAGCCGTGGTGGATTGATTCACAATCGGTCCGATCTGGTGATCGTACCATCCATCGGAGTCGTCGTACGCGATGATCACCGCGGTCGAATCCCAATCGGGCTGCTGCTCCAGGAAGTTGATCGTATCCACAACAAAGGTTTGATCGTCGAGCGGGTCGGAGTAGCCGGCATGGGCATCCTGGTAGCCTGCGGCCTTCAGGAACGAAACTGCCGGGAAGTTTCCGTGGCTCACGGCGGTAAAGAAGTCATTGATGTCGTATTGGTGATTCGCGGCATCGGTGTATCCGATCGCCGATGTCGACGAGGGGCGCGCGTGCGTCGGGTTCTCCGTCGAGGTGTAGTACTGGAACGGCTGATGATGCGGAATATAGTCAGCCTTTTTCGTGTTGGTCACCGCCGAGGTCGTGCTCCTGCTGCATCCCGTGCTGCCATTCGAGTTCACGATGCTCAGGTTGAAGCCGCCCTCGAAAAAGCCCCAGGTGATTCCCTTGGCGTTCAACAGATCGCCAATATTCGTGCCGCCGAATCGCACCGTTTCGCCCGTCGTCGTCGAGCATACGTCGCCCACCGGATCGGCATCGCTGATCAGCGTCAGTCCGCCGTTGCCGTCGCCGATGGTCGCGCCACCCGGGTTTACGTCATCGGTGACACCGTTCAGTTGGCCGGAAATGAGGTTTACTGCCCCATCCGTCGACGGCCCAAAGTTTGTGTCGTATGAGTTATCGCTCATGGCATACCGCTGCGCGTAGTTCCAATAGGCGGTCACCGTGTTGCCGTCGTAGTAGCCCATGGTCAGGCCCGTCGTTGCAAAAATCGGACTGCCCGTCGGCGGAGGTCCTGCAGTACCGACTGAAAACGGAAACGCGTCCATCAAACCGTGGTCGAACGCCTGCTGCTCCGGCGTGTAATCGTGATCCTGGTCGGCGGTCGCAGCCTGGCTGCGGTCAAGCCGGAAGGGATTCGTTTTCCCCGCCGCATTTACCGGATTGCTGGCGTTGGGGTTCAGAGTCAGCAGGCTTTCCGTCAGCCCGTTCACGCTTGGCGTTCCCGGCAATGGCTCAAAGCGCGGCTCGCCGGCCGGATTGGTCGCGTAGGGATAGGTGGCAAAGTAATGGTCGAACGAAACATTCTCCTGAAAGATGATCACAACATGTTTGATCGGGGTTGCAGTCTCCGCTCCGCCAGAACGGCCTTCCGCAACAGCGGAAATGGGAAGTGTGCCAACAACCAGCAGCGCAGCAAGAAAATTTGCGACGAGTTTTTGCAAGTTGACCTCCAGGTTCGCAGGGAAATTATGCGAACTCAGCCTTTGTAGCGGCTGAAGGTCAATCTCAGGTGAATCGTTTGTAATCAGCAGGCGAATTTATTGCAACGATTCACAATGATTTGCGCATGAATTTTAATAATCACTCGTGTTGATTTCTTGCGCGCTCCCGCCGGCTAGAGTTATTTTCAAATCGCAAATTCGTGCCTCTTCCTCTCTTGCTCCCTCGCTGGCTCGCTCCCCGCCTTTCGCATCCTTAGGCCGAAATGCGAATCTGAATAGTATGAAGAAGATCGGCTTCCTCTCCTTCGGCCATTGGACCCCCTCGCCGCAGTCGGAAACGCGCTCGGGGGCTGACGCGCTCCTCCAGTCTATCGATCTCGCTGTCGAGGCTGAGCGCCTGGGAATGGACGGAGCCTATTTCCGTGTTCATCATTTCGCCCGGCAATTGGCATCGCCGTTTCCGCTGCTCGCGGCCATCGGCGCCAAAACACGAAAAATTGAGATCGGTACAGCGGTCATCGACATGCGCTATGAGAATCCTCATTACATGGCAGAGGACGCCGGCTCTGCGGACCTGATCGCTACCGGCCGGCTGCAGCTCGGAATCAGCCGCGGTTCCCCTGAGCAGGTCATCGATGGCTGGCGGTATTTTGACTACCGCCCGAAAGAAAATGAGGACGACGCAGCCATGGCCCGGCGCAACACCGAAGAATTCCTCCAGCTGCTCGGCGGCAAGGGCTTCGCCAAGCCCAATCCGCGTCCCATGTTTCCCAATCCACCCGGGCTTCTGCGCCTTGAGCCATTCTCCGAGGGACTGCGCGATCGCATCTGGTGGGGCTCTGCGTCAAACGCCACGGCCGAGTGGGCCGCCAAGCTCGGAATGAACATGCAGACCTCAACCCTCAAATTCGATGAAACCGGCGAGCCGCTCCACATTCAGCAGGCGGCGCAGATTCGCGCCTTCCGCGCAGCCTGGAAAGCGGCCGGACACACCCGCACTCCGCGCGTCTCCGTCAGTCGCAGTATCTTCGCGCTGGTCGACGCCCGCGATCACGCGTATTTCGGCCACGAGCGCCAGGAAAAGGATTCAATCGGCTTTCTTGACGAAACAACGCGCGCCATCTTCGGCCGCAGCTACGCCGCCGAGCCGGACGTTCTCGTCGAACAGCTCAGAAAAGACACGGCGATCGCGGAGGCCGATACTCTGCTGCTCACCGTCCCCAATCAACTGGGTGTCGCTTACAACGTGCATGTCATGGAATCGATTCTGACCTTGGTCGCTCC
>CAZVYV010000147.1:0-7622 GCA_964630985.1 uncultured Occallatibacter sp. | reverse complement strand
CCACCGTCGCCGCGCCAAAGATTGCCACGCAGATAAACAGCCATTTGCCTGCGCGCCGGTGCAGCGGAAACCGCGCCATGAACAGCGACATGGTTACCGCGCCCACCGCCGGCGCCGCGCGCAGCATGCCCAGGCCTCGCGGGCCCTGGTGCAGAATCTCGTGGGCAAAAATCGGCATCAGCGCCACCGCGCCGCCCAGCAGCACCACAAACAGATCCAGCGAAAACGATCCCAGCAGAATCCGCGCCCGCCGCACATACTGGAACCCCGCGAGCAACACCTTCATTGAAAGATCGCGGTGCTCCATCCGCCCGGGGCGCACGCGCAGTGAAACCACAAGCGCGAGAAACCACACCACCGTCCCCAAAGTGAACACATACACAATCCCCGCGCCTTCCAGCCGCGAGCGAACCAGAAAGCCCGCCAGCGGCAACGTGAACAGCAGTCCGCCCAGCGCTGGCCCTGTAATGTTCGCCAACTGAAAAATTGCCCCGCCCCACGTCACTGCGTTCACAAAGTGGCTCTCCGGCACGAGATGCGGAATCAGCGCCGAGCTCGCCGGCGACGAAAATGCGCGACCCGTGCCGACAAAGAACAGCACTGTGTAGATGGCCAAAATGTTTTGCGTGTTGTTGCGCGCCAGCTCAATCAGCGCGCCCGTGCAGAACACCTGAAGCACGTAACACGTCAGGATCACGTGCCTGCGGTCGAAGCGGTCGGCCACGTGACCTGCCGGCAAAAGAAAAACCAAACCCGGCAAGAACAGCGCAAGTCCCGTGTAGCCGAGATCGATAGCGCGGTGCGTAATGGAGTACACCTGCCACGCCACCGCGACCGACTGCGCTTCGGCGCCCAGGATCACGGCCACGCGCGCCAGCTGGTACCGCCTGAAATCCTGGGAGGCAAATGCCTCAAGGCCGCGCCGTGGCAGTGGGGAAACAGGCTCCATTGTCTGCTCTCAGGGTATAACGCCGAGCGCCGCGCCGCCTCTGAAACGCGCGAGCCTTGGTCCGCCGCGCCGTGAAACAATGAATCCGTAAACGCCATGACCGACGAAACTCTCTCGCCAACCGAACCCACTCCCGTTACGCCCGAAGCCGCTCCGGAATCTGCTCCCGCCGAGCCCGTCGAATCTTTTGCCGATGCGTTAAAGGCTTTCGAGCGCTCGCACACCCATCGCGCCGAATCCAAGCAGCTCCAGGGCACAGTCGTCTCGCTCACTGCCGATCAGGTTGTACTCGACGTCGGTTATAAGATCGAAGGCGTTCTGCCACGTTCCTCGTTCCCCGACAACGCAGAGAGCGTAAAGGCCGGCGACACTTTCGCCGTCTCCATCACCGGCCGCAACGAAGAAGGCTACTACGAGCTCTCGCGCCACCGCGTCGCGCAGCCTCGCGACTGGTCTGCACTCGAGCGCGCCTTTGCCGAAAAGATCGCCGTCGCCGCCACGGTCACGGCCGTCATCAAGGGTGGCCTCAGCGTCGATGTCGGTGTCCGCGCTTTCATGCCCGCCAGCCGCAGCGGAACGCGTGACGCTGCCGAGCTCGAAGCCCTCGTCGGCACTGAGATCACTTGCCGCATCACCAAGCTCGATGTTGCCGATGAAGATGTCGTCGTCGATCGCCGCGTTGTTCTCGAGGAGCAGGCTCGCGGAGAGGCCGCCGGCCGTCGCGCCGCGCTCAAGCCCGGAGACACCGTCAACGGCACCGTTCGCACCATCATGCCCTACGGCGCGTTTGTTGAGATTGAACCCGGCCTCGACGGTCTCTTGCACATCTCCGACATCTCCCGCGCCCGTGTCGCCAAACCTGAAGACGTTCTTTCCGTCGGCGAGCAGCTGACACTTCGCGTGCTGAGGATCGATCCGGAAACCAACAAGATTTCACTCGGCCTCAAGCAGCTCCAGCCCGAGCCGTGGGAGGGCGCGGCTGACCGCTACGTGGCCGGCCAGCGCATCGCCGGCGACGTTACCCGCCTCACCGATTTCGGCGCATTCGTCGAGCTTGAGCCGGGACTCGAAGGCCTCATTCACATTTCGGAGATGTCGTGGGCCAAGAAAGTTCGCCACCCCTCCGACCTGCTCAAGCAGGGCGACCGAGTCGACGCCGTTGTTCTTTCCATCAAGCCGCCCGAAGGCACTGAGCAGGGCCGAATCTCTCTCGGGCTGAAGCAAACGCTCGCCGACCCCTGGCTCGACGTTGAGCGCAAATTTCCCGCCGGCTCTCAGGTTGAAGGCCCCGTCACCAAAATCATGAACTTCGGCGCCTTCGTTCAAATCGCCGAGGGTGTCGACGGCCTCGTCCACGTCAGCGAGATCGTCGCCGATCGCCGCATCAACCATCCCCGCGACGTTGTGCGCGAAGGCCAGCGCGTCAAAGCCGTCGTTCTCGCGATCGACTCTGAGAAGCGCCAGATCAAGCTCTCGATGAAGCAGCTCATCCCCACCAGCATCGACGAATACATCGCCGAGCACAAAGTGGGCGATTCCGTTTCGGGCCGCGTCGTCGAGATTACTTCGTCCGGCGCAACAGTTGAACTCGGCGAAGGCATCCGCGCTTCGCTACATGCAAAGACGGGTACTGCTGCAGCCACGCCTTCGGCGTCAGCCGCCGTGTCGACGCAAGGCTCGGCCCCCGACCTCTCGCAGCTCTCCTCAATGTTGAAGGCCCGCTGGAAAGGCAATGCGCCCTCGCCGTCAGCCGCTCCCGAGCCCCTTGCCGAAGGCCAGATTCGCACCTTCAAAATCACAAAGCTCGTCGCGGATTCAAAGAAGATTGAAGTGGAACTCGCCTAGCGCGGCCGCCATGCTCTATTGCGGCAGCGGCAACTGGTGCACGACCTGGTCCGCGGTCAGCACCAGCAACTTTTTTCCCTTGCCGTTCACGATGCGCGCCAGCCTGGCAGGGGACCCCAGCGTAAAGCGCTCAATCTCTTTGCCAGTCCGCTCGTCGACCAGCAGAATCTCGTCCTCGCGGTCCACTGCGGCAATCAGCCCCGTCCCCGAATCGGTCGCAAGCGGCGTGCCGAAAAACTCGCCCACCTTTTCGCCTGTGTCGAGCCGATAGATCACCGTGTTGCTATGCTCGCCGTGCACCAGCGCATACTCTCCGGAAACCTGCGCAAACCGCTCGTCGTTCCAGCCGCGGCTCAAATCCACCTCGGGCAACGCCACTTCTTCAAGGATCGCGCCCGTCTCAGGCGTCACCGTTTCAATCAACAATCCCTTTTTGTGGCTCGTCAGCGCCTTGGCTTCCTGCTGCGCCTTCGGGTACTTCTTCATTTCGTCCTTCGCGGTCTGGGTGCTCAAGTCCCACGCCAGCACCATGCGATCTCCGTCCGCGGGCCAGCATACCGGCGTTTCATTTGGATATTCACGCGTCCATGCAGGCGTTTGCGATCCCATCTTCTTCACCTGCAACGTTGCGTGGTGATCGGTCCAGTTGGCGTCGCCCTGGGCCTTCAACATGGTTGTGAAATCGCCATATTGCCTTTCCTTGTCGTCGTACTTTCCCAAATTGTTGGTCGTGATTTCCGGCAGCGCGAGCTCCGCTTCCGTTGCGTCCGAGTCTGTGTATTTGGGGAGCTGGCCAAACACATGATCCTGACTGTCGACCCACAGGCTGCGCATGGGCCGCATCAGCTTCACCTGCTTTCCCGTCTCCATGTCCCACACTGCAGAGCGGGTCTTCAAGGAAATGACCAGGTATTTGCCGTCTGCAGTGAAAGCGCCGGCACTCGGCGTTGGCAACGGCCCGACAGGCAGAGGAATCATCATGCTGTCTGTTGAGTCCAATTGCCCCAGGAACAGTCCTCCCATTGAGTTTTCAGAAGCTACCTTCCTGTCCCATACGTCAACCGTGGGAAGTTTGAGGGCGAAGAGTACCTTGGATTGTGCGGGGTCGAAGATTCCAATCGCATAATCCTTCAAGGGTCCCACAAGCATCAGCGGCCCTTTTGTGGCGCCCCGGATTCCTATGTCTCCGATTTGCGAGTCGCTTTCAACCTTTCCATCGGGAAAGCTGACAATGTGCGCCTTGTAGAGCCCCTTGGAAAGGTTGTCCTCAACCACATACATCCGATCGGAGCCAATAAACGTTGCGCCCATATTGCCTACGCCCTTCAGCTTTCCTCCCAGCGTGATCGGCTGGCGCTGCGTGAGGTCGAAGGCAAGTTCATGTCCCTCTGCCCTCACCAGCAGGAAATGGCTGCCGGGATCGACTTGAATGTTGGCAACGTCATTGCCCGAAAGAGCCTCATAAACCACGCGCAAAAGCTCGTAGAAGTTCGAGAATTCCGTCAGCTCCAGGAACTTGGGCTTGTCAAAGTACGCCTTGCCTGTGTCAACATCGATCAGTTTCACTCCGACCCGCGGACCGGCGTCTTCCACCAGCGCATTCACGCACACAAGTGTCTTGCCGTCCGGTGTCAGCAAGGATTGCGTGCAGCCGTCGTAGTCCACAACCTCTTTCACGTCTGTGCGCTGCCCTGTTGCCACGCTCCACCGCTCCACGCGCAGGTTACTGTCGTTAAACACCACGCTTGAGGAGTCGGGCGTAAACCACGCGGCGTGCACATCCGGCGCATCGATCCGGAACAATACCTTCTGCGCTTCCGTGCTGAACACGGCAATGCTGCCATCGTCCTGCGTCAACACGTACTTTCCATCAAGGCTGAAGCGCACTCGCCACAAGCTCGGCCTCAGCGGGGGATCGAGTGTCAGGGGCTTATCGCCCGTCGCGGACTCGGCTGCTTCCTTCACGCGCTCCGTCATCTCCTGCTGTTGCCAGGCAAGAAACTCCTTGCTCGCCGAAGCTTGCCTGCCGGCGCAGCCGGCAGGAAGCGCATTGACCAATTTCGTCGCCTCGCGAAAGCGCTTCTGGTCTACGTTCGTCAATCCGAAGACATCGCTCAGCCAGTTTCCCGTCTTGCCCTTATTCATCGTGACCTGATTAAAGAATGCGGGAAAACTCTCCGGCGCATATCCCGCGCGCACCAGCGCATAGATGGCCACGTGATCGGCAGCCTCTTCTTCAGGAGTGTCGTTTTCTTCGCCCTCCTTCTCCTTTGCCGGAGCGCTCAACAGCTGGTGAACCTTGGCGAAAATATCCGCGCGGTCCCCCACCTCGGTCACGCCTAACCGAATCCTGAGGAGGCGCGTGATCTCGATTGCCATCTGATGCGTCGAGAGGTGCCCCAACTCGTGCGCCAGCACGCCGGCCAGCTCGTCTTCATTCTTCACCGCGGCAATCAGCTTGCGGCTCACATAGACACGGCCGCCTGCGATCGAGAACGCGTTCACTTCGCCCGACTCGTAGATGCGAAATGTATAGTGAATGCCGGTGGGCGGCAGCGTCTTCAGCAATTTCTCGCCGATGCGCGAAAGCTCGTCGCCGGGGTCGGCCGGTGCAATGCGCATCTCCGGCTCCGAGAGCTCGGCTAGCGCGTCGGCCAGGTCCTGCTCCTGGCGATCGCTGAAGATGTTGGGAGCGTTCCTTGCGAAGTCTGGCGCTTCCAGCGTGCAGGGCGAACTGTCCGTGGTCTGCGCCGGCAATACACGCGGCATGAGACAAACCACCAGCGCCACAACAAGACTCTTCGCGCGGCTCTTCACAACGGGCTCCGGCTCCGCTTCATTGAATTTGCCGGAAAGAATAGCACAGAACCGGATTACCTGATGTGATGGGCACGGCGGCGCACGGTTTCGGCTGGGCCCCTCGCTGCGGGCCGGATCCGCAGTGTCGAAATCGCCGAGCTTGCCAGTGACTCGAAGAGGATTGAAGTCGAATTGTCGTAGCAATAGCCCTGCGGACTGGTTGGCTGTAAGATGATCGCGGATGCTCGCGCTCTGGCGAAAGACGCTGCAAACAATCAAAGATAACCCGGCGTTGTTCCTGCCTCTTGCCAGTGCCAGCTTGGCAAACTTCTATCTCGAGTGGCTCCAAAGAGCTGTAGTCAGGTCGTTTATGCGCTGGCTTCTGACGAACCACTCCGTCCTCGGGTTCGAAGTTCAACCTCCGGATCCGGCCGACGCATTTCAGCGTAAGGCGCTTCTTTTTGCTTCTCCTTTCGGCCTGTGCATTCGCGTCCTCATCTTCAGCGCCTACGTTGCTGGATTCTTGCTCACGGCGAGACTGGTTCGCGAACTGGTTCAGAGCAAGCAAATCGATTGGGTGAGCGCCCTGAGCTTCCTTCGATCGCGACTCGTCCGACTTTTCCTGTTCGCACTTGCACTCTTTGCGGTCTTCATTCTGATCTTGCTTCCCGCTTCAGCGGTTCTAAACGTAAGTGTTTTCGCGCCCTTGCGCGGTGATCTTTCCCAAACGACGCTGATAACGGCTGCGGCGTTTTTGACGTATGTCGTTATCGCATGGATCATGATTCCGTGGAGCTTCTGGTTAATTGGAGACGGCCCATCGCGACGAGTTCCGCCGAGGATGAAGAAATACGGCCGCATTGCCGCAATCGAAGTCGCGGCAATCGCTATTGTTCTTAACTATTACGTGTCGATTGTGACGGCGTCTATCAATCTCGCTTTCGAGGCTGACATCTGGCTACGAAAGCTAGTGATCTGGCCGAGTATCTCGATCTTGGAGGGTCTCCCCTTTGTACTGCTGTGGGTTTTTCTGGCAGTACTCGCATACCAGGATTTGGAGCTTCCCGAGATCCCTAGCCCATCCTGACGCGAGCAGCACCCTCCTACAGGTACGTCTCATCCACGTAGCACCAGCGCCAATCCTCGCCGCGCTCGGCACTCTGGATCAGCGGATGCTTTGTCTCATGGAAGTGCGCGCGCGCGTGCCGGTTCTTCGACGAATCGCAACAGCCCACATGCCCGCACTCCAGGCACATGCGCAGATGCATCCACGTGTCGCCCAACTTCAGGCACTCCTCGCAGCCCTTCGTCTTCGGCTTCACGCCCTTCTTGATCGTTCCCACGTGCGTGCATTGCGTAGCCATCTCAGACCTCCAAAGAAAGGGTAGTCATCCCGAGCGAAGTCCGCCCCGGCGGACGGAGCCGAAGGACCTGCATTTCTTTCGCTCGGCTGCAATCATTTCTTACCTCTTGTTCCCTCGGTCCCCGTCTTACTTCGCCCAGCCCAGCCCGTCCGTCACATTGCCCGTCTGAATGGTCCGCTTCACCGTCCACGTGGCCAGATCGATCTCCGCTACTTCATTCGCGCCCGCGCAGGAGACATACGCTGACTTGCCATCTGGCCGCGCCAGGACTTCCTGCGGGCTCTTACCCACGTCCACTGCGCGCGCCAAGGTCATCGTCCTCAGGTCAATCACGTCGACTTTGTTTTGGTCCGGCAACGCCACCAGCAGCCAGCGGCCGTCCTTGGTGGTAGCGGCGCCGTAGCCCAGCCCGTCGATCTTTATCCAATTCGTCACTTTATCGGTCGTCGTGTCGATCACCGCCATGCGCGGCGCGGTCTGGTCTGCGGTGAACACCCAGCGGTCGTCGTTTGAAATCGCAATCCGCTGCGTGTTGCCCGAGACGGGAATGATCGTGAGCGTCTTGCGCGCCTTTATGTCAAGCACGCTCACCGTTCCCGGCCCCACATTCGCCGTGTAGCCGCGCAGCCCGTCGTGCGAGAGCGCAAGCATGTGGCTCTCCGGCT
>CAZVYV010000146.1:4989-7638 GCA_964630985.1 uncultured Occallatibacter sp. | reverse complement strand
GAGCGCACTCACCGCACGGCAGGCGAGCCGGACTTCATCATCCTGGCAAATGAAAGAATCTTTTTTGTCGAGTGTAAAACACGCGCGGGGAAATTATCAATCGCACAATCCGCGATGATTGCGCACGCGGCCAAGCTTGGACATACAATTCATGTCGTGCGCTCGTTCCAGGAATTTTTGGAGATTGTGAAATGAATAAATTTATCAGTCGGTGGAAAAGCAACGGGCTCGAGTCCTGGCAACCGCCGAATAGAGCGACTTCAATGACCGGCTGAAATTAAAATGAAAAACGGGAAAATAAAATCCGACAAATTGCCGCCGCATTCGGATGAATGCGAAGCTGGATTACTGTCTTGCGCACTGGCCCAGCCGGATTTGCTGGACGAAATAACCGCCGTTCCGTCCGACCTATATGATCTGCGCCACGGCGAAATCTTTCGCGCTCTGATTCATCTCCGAAAAATCAATCAGCCGATTGACCTCATCACCGTCCAGCAATTTCTAAAAGATCAAAAAAGATTGAAAGAATGCGGTGGCATAACTTACCTGTTGGAAATTCAAGATGCATCACCATCGCCGGCCAACTGGATCAGTTATCAGGAAAAAGTTTTGGAAAAATCGGAACTGCGAAAAATAATCAAAACCTGCTCTGGAATTGTCAGCCAAATTTACGATTACGAAGGAGACATCGATGAGTTGAAATTTTCCGTCCAGTCCGATCTCGGGGAAGTGTTCGGCGTAAAAAATGAACGGCCAAAAATAATCACCGCCAGAGAATTCATGGCCAGCGATCTGTCATCACCCCCGCAAATCATTCACGGAATTTTGCATGCAGGCAGTAAGATGGCCGTCGGTGGAGCGTCAAAATCTTTCAAGACTTGGACGCTTCTTGACTTGGCAATTAGTGTTTCAACAGGCTGCGATTGGCTCAAATTTCAAACAACACAAGGCAAGGTTTTGTTTCTGAATTTCGAAATCCAAGAATATAGCTGGCAAACTCGAATCAGAAAAATAGCCGAGGCCAAGCAAATCGAATTGAATTCTGATTTACATTTGTGGAATCTGCGCGGCCATGCAGAAGATTTTCGCGCGCTTATTCCCAAAATAATTCAGCGGGCGCGAGAAAATTATTCGCTAATCATCCTCGATCCAATTTATAAAATTTACGGCAACACGGACGAAAACTCCGCGCGCGATACCGCCGCGCTTTTAAATTCATTGGAAAATTTAGCAAATCAATCCGGCGCCGCCATCGCATTCGCCGCACATTTCGCCAAAGGAAATGCATCGTCCAAAAATGCAATTGATCGAATTTCCGGTTCTGGTGTTTTCGCACGCGATCCGGATTCAATTCTCGTTTTCACCGAGCACGAATCCGAATCCGCATTTACAATCGAACCGATTTTGCGAAACTTTCCTCATCATCCATCGTTCGCCGTGCGCTGGACATTTCCGCTAATGTCTGTCGTGGCAGACCTCGATCCGTCCAAATTAAAGCAAGCCGGCGGAAAGAAACCAGACTTCGCATCCGATGATATTCTGAAACTGTTGCCCGATGATGGATGCGAGAACAAAGAATGGTTGCGCGTTGCAGGAGAGAGTGGCATTAGCCAAGCCACATTCTATCGCCTGCGCAGGATGCTTGTATCTAATGGAAAAGTGATCGAATCAAAAGTGAATGGAAAATGGGTCAAGGTTTTGAGCAAAATTATCACAAGCGAAAATTCATAAAACATAATGAAATCAAGCACATTTAAATTTATTATCAAGACGATCAAATCGTTTTTATCATTTGATTATCAGCTTTATTATCAAGTCTATCACACCCCTTTAAGGGGTGATAGAGTTGATAATAATAGTCGCTCAAAATAAAGTCACTGCAAAGCCAAGACCATGAAAACAAAATCAAAAATCCAAATTGTGATCGAGTCGTGCCACCGATGGAAGCCGGTCAAGCCAATCGCAGGACGCGAGCAACCTCAGCCCAAAACCGTCCGATCATCCCCAAAGCCGACTGCGGGTTGCAAGCCAGCCCTATTGTCCGAGCTTTGCCGTATAGCTGCCCCAAGGCTGGCTTTTAATCGCACGACCGATGATTTCCACCATCCACGCAAACAGAACGCGCCTACGGTCAAGCACGGGGCGCTCCACGGAACGCTATACAACAGCCGTTCCTATACGCTCTACGGTGCATATAGGAACAAAGGAGTCTCCTTTGGAGGTTGGCATGCAAGATGCTTTAGCCACTTAACCCCCAAAACCATGCAAAATGGTTAACGAATTTCTAGTTTTATGACAAAAACCCCCAAAAAAAGGACTTACGGTCGCGTAATTTTAGCGAGTTTGAACGCCTGGGCCACCGCATTCGGAACAGACTCGAATCATTTCGCATCCATGTTGCAACGTGCGGGAATTACGTTTCAACCAATGGTGGATATCAACGCAGTGGATGTTTTCAAAGCGATCACGTTCCGATCCGAGAAAGACGAGGCGATTGCACGGCTGTCGAATGCGAAGGCTGAGCGCGAAGAGATGGACAACAAAAAAGCGCGTGGCGAGCTCATGGAACTGGTTCAGATCGAGCGGACAATCTGGAATGACCTGCTTGGTCCGCTGCGGCAGGAGATTGAACAGATGCCAAAGAATTTG
>CAZVYV010000146.1:0-4889 GCA_964630985.1 uncultured Occallatibacter sp. | reverse complement strand
CCTCGTCCTACGGTATCGGCTAGCGTATGGGCGGAAAAAGAGTTTGTCCTTAACGAACCAAAGATAAAAGGTCCGTTCACCCTGCGCGGTCGCGAGTATCTGCGTCAGATGATAGACGCTTGGGGCCCATTGCCGGCAGAGTTAAAAGGTGGAACCGACTTCATAACCTGCGCCGGAACGGGCATAGGCAAGACAATTGGAAACATGGCTGGATTGTGTTTCCGGCTGGCCAATGACCCGACGCGCACGCTGATAGTCAAGCCGACTTCCGGAGGGCCGGCTGGCGCTGGCTCGTTTAGCAAGACCCGTTTGCAAAAATCAATTCGTGCAACCAAGTGTTTGCGCGATAAGATTCCAACCGGAGCATTGCGCCATGAGTTTGCTTCGACTCAGATGCAAATTAACGGTTCGATAGTGGACCTTACCGGAAGCAATTCGGTTGGTCAATTATCCGAAAACCGTTGCGACATAGTTTGGCAGGATGAATTGGACAAGTACCCACCGCAGACTGAAACAAGCAAAGAGGCCAATCCGATAACATTGGCAGATGAGCGGACAAAATCGGTTAACGAAGCCAGGCGCTACAAGCAATCAACGCCGACGCTGGATAACACCGGCATTTGGGAAGAGTTTAAAAAGACGGACCAGCGTAGATACTTCATGCCGTGTCCGCATTGCGCCAAGAAAGTTGTCTTTGCCTGGAGTAAAAGATTCAGCGTCTTTGAAGCCAAAGGTTACGAAGCGTATATCCGCTGGGACGAGAAAGCCAAGAAGAACGATGGCACATGGGACTTGCGTGTTGTTGAAATGAGTGCGCACGCGGTTTGCCCGTTTTGCCATGGAAAGATTCTTAATTCACACAAAGCCGGCATGGTTGCCAACGGAGAATGGCTACCGACGGCCGTAGGCGTGCCTGGCTATATAGGCTGGCATCTGTCTAGCATGTATTCAACCAGCCGAGACTGCGACTTCGGAGCAATGGCCAAAAAGTTTTTGGTTGCAAAGCGAAGTGTTGACGGAGTGAAAGGATTTATCAATTCAGACTTGGCAGAGCCGGATATGAACCAGTCTGTCAAAGTTGACAAAGTCGGAACCGCTGGCCGGCACATTGAAGTAACCGCCGAATGGTTGACGCTCGGGACATTTGATTATCAAGCCAATGCGCCTTACTTTTGGGGCGTGGCCAGGAGCTGGAACGGAACCGATGCCTGTCATGGGATTGAATATATCTCGTGCAACAGCTTTGATGACCTGGACGTGTTCCAAGCCAAGCACAAGATAATTCCTCAAGCTTTTGGAATTGACGCAGGATTTCAGCAGGCTGAAGTATTGCAGAACTGCGCGAATTTAAAGATGCCAACCCGATGCACATTGGACGAATCGGTTCAAGATTCAAAGCCGATGATTAACGGTTGGAACCCGATGCGCAGCTTTGGCGGAAAGCGTCAATGGCGAGATCCTGAAAATGGATTGTATAGGCCGTATCGGGTCAATGGAAACATTGACCCATACGCAGGGACCGAGCTGGCGCACAGCGTCAGGATTGAAATGCTGGAATTTTTGGCCGACATATTTCAGGATATGCTATCCAACATTCGCGAAGGAAAGACGGGATTGAAGTGGACCATATCTCCAGAGATGGACACAGAAGAATATGCAAAGCACATGGCCGGTAAGATTCGCAAGTCGAAGAAAAACAATCCTCGCGATTATTCATGGGTACAACGGCGACACGATTGGCCGGACCATATCCAGAGCTGCGAATTGCAGCAGCTTGTGCTGGCTTATCGTTTGCAATTAATATCGTTCGATGCTGTACAAACAAAAAAGGAATTAAAATGACCAAACCTCTAACGCAACGCCAAGAGCAGGTTCTTTCACTGATTGCCAAAGGCAAAACCGACAAGGAAATTGCCGGTCTGCTTTCCATCGCCTGCGGCACTGTGGGGACACATGTCACGATGATTCTCGAACGATTGCAGGCGAGCAGCCGGGCGCATGCGGTTGCAATTAGATTCAAAATTAAAGGCTAATAAAAATCAAATTACTATACGGTATTTACTCTATACCGTACTGCGGAATTTATTCATTTTTAATTGTATGCGATGCTTTGCGCGTGGACATAGACACTCGCACGCTTGCATGCTGGGCAGAGAATGCCTGGGATGATGCTCCGCTTGGAGCGAACACATTGCGCCAGCAATTGCGGCTATGTGAACGCAGCGCTGCCAGCCTCTTCGCATCGGGTTCAATAGGCTCTGTTTCAAAAAATTCCGCTTCACAAAGCTATGCCGGCGCAGGCTTTGGGCGTTTCTCTGTCGCGCAGATTCAGCAGGGATACAGGATGCTGATTGAATTGTATGATTGGCTTTTGATTGAAGCCAACAACATTTACAATTCGGTTGGAACATGCCAGCAAAACTTTGCGGCGAAATATCCAACCTTCGCTCAAGACCCCGACCAGGCGGTTTACGATGCCATGTCCTGCCGGCTGGGCAACCCTGTGGATTCTTACCAGATCGACCTTTCCTACTTGCGCCTGCGGCCAACTCTCGGTGGACCTTTTGTTGAGACATGGTAACATCCCACTTAACCAGACTCATCTTTAACTCGGCTAACTGGCCGACGTTAGGCAGGCTTTGGCTTAATACCGCTAAGGTAATTCAGAAAACTTTCCCAAGGTCTAATGCGGTCCGCAAGCTTTATCATTCCACGCGTAACTGGTATGAAGGTGGATGGCCGCTGTGGACAGGCGGTGCTGAATCTTACTTACCGTCGTTAGTCCAGGATTCTCGGTGGGACCAAAACTATGTTACTCGTCGGGAAATGCTGCGCCGGATGCGCTATTGGTCTCAAAACAGTGCTCTGGTTGAAGCCATCCTTTCCGTCGGAGAACGATATACCGTTGGCGCAACCGGCCTGCATGTTCATTTTTATCCTTCCGATGATCAGGGGAGCGTAGAAGATCCGTGGTACGAGGCCGCCGACCTGGTGGTGAAGGAATGGTTTAAGAATTGCGGCTGGAACGGTGAGAGTATGAAGCAACTACTCAACATCGGTTACCGCGATCAGCGAATTGACGGCGAAGTTTTTATCCTCAAGACGCGCAAGCCGATGCCGCTGGTTCTCAAGACTCGCACGCTTCAAGTTCAAAAGCCATGTCTGCAAATCGTGGAAGCGCACAGGGTTGAAAGTCCGTGGAACAAATTCGAGCAAGAAAATCAGACTTTAATCGACGGCGTTCAGTATGAGAAGGTAATCATTGACGGTCGTGACATCATGCAGCCTGTCGGTTTTTGGGCAAGGACCGGAGCATCAAGTTGGGAGCAAAATGATTCATGGCATCTTATTCCCAAAGAAAATATCTGGCAACTGAGAAATGTTCATCGTGCCGATCAGCCGCGTTCGGTTAGCGACTTCTACGCTGTCGAAGTCACGATTAACAAGCTGGAAGATACTTTGGAAATTGAGGACAAGGCACATTCCAGCCAGAGCGTTAGGGCCGTTGGAGTTGAGAGCGCAAGCGGTCAGGCGGCGAGCGTAACTGACCGTAAGCTGGAAATGATTCGGATGGCAACCGGTCAGGCTGGACAGCAGCCGAATAACGATTGGGACAAGCGTCAGGAAGTTTTCCGCAAAGAGACCGGAGCCTATGTTTACGGGCTCAAGCTCGGTGAAAAAATTCACTTTGACAACCCCGTTCGGCCAAGCGAGTCCACGTTAAATCTCATAGAACTTAGAATCAATTTCATCTGTTCCGGTGCCCATGCGCCAAGATGTTTGGTGATTCAAAAGATTAGCGGTCAATCGGCCAAGTCTCAGGGCACGGAGGTCAGGGCAGAGTTGGATTCTGCGAATACATTTTATCAAGGTGATGGCGATAAGTGGCGTACCTTTGTTTCTCAAGCTGCCGAATGGTACATGGAATGGGCGATAAAGAATGACCCGCGAGTGACCGGCGCGCCTGCCAACTGGCGCGACTGTCTGCATGTTCAGCATCCTGAATCCTGCAACGTTGATGTGGGAAACAACACGCAGGCCATGCTGATGAATCTGGCAGCCGGAGCAGCAACTTACGATATGATTTACGGTCCGCAAGGCTTGAACACAATCACCCAGTTCCGAAAGCTAAAGCGAGAACAGGCTTGGCTGGAAAAGAATAAAGTGAAGGTAACGCTGCCCGCGCTGTTGCCCGGTCAGATACCGCTGGAAGGAAATCCGAACGAGAAAGCGCAAGACAATGCCTAAAGAAATTCGCAAGCTTACCAGAGGTCCGTTTAACCTTTCGATAACTTTCGACAAGGCCAGTCAGGAGCCTATCGAGATGATGATTCACCAGGATATTGGTGATGACCCGTTTAGCGGTAAGATCGGATTTACTGCCGAAGATTTTACGGAACTAACCAAGGATTTGGACAAGAACAGTCCGATTCACTTCCGGCTGAATTCCGCGGGCGGCCTAGTATGGGATGGACTTGCGATAAAGACTTTGGTTGACGAGTGGAAAGGAAAAAAGACTGCCAACATTGACGGCATGGCCGCCAGCGTAGCCTCTTGGATGCTTTGCGACAAGGACATTGAAATGTCCGCGCCTCGTCACGCGCAAATGTTTATCCACCCTGCTTGGGGTATCTGCATGGGAAATTCGGATGACATGCGCAAGCAGGCTGATGATTTGGAAAAAACCACCGGCCAGATTGCTGATATTTATTCGGCCAAGACCGGCAAGCCGAAAACCAAGTGGATTGACCTTATGGCTGCCAACAGCCTCTTTACTGCGGAAGAGGCTAACAAGCTTGGGCTCATAGACAAACTGACAGACGGTGAGCCTGTTTCTAATTTCTCCGCCATCCAGGTTCGTAATATGAAAGCGAAGCTGGCAACGCTGA
>CAZVYV010000145.1:0-7711 GCA_964630985.1 uncultured Occallatibacter sp. | reverse complement strand
ACGTGATTCTGCTTATTCTTACAGAGGCGGGTGTTCTTGGTTTTGCCGGCGGCTTACTTGGCATCTTAGTCGGAGTGGGCGCATTGTGGATTCTCTCCATCATGCCGGAAACCGCGAGCGTGGTTTCGATTTCCGTCTCACCCGTTCATCTGGTTGAGTCGCTGCTCATCGCCGTCGGATCTGGACTCGTCGCTGGAGCATATCCTGCGTGGCGCGGCGCGCGGCTTTCGCCCGTGGAGGCGTTGCGTTATGAGTAGCCCCATCCTGGAAGCGCGCGGGCTGATCAAGAGCTACGACGATGGGCGCGTGGTGGCTTTGCGCGGAATCGACGTGACGATTGAAGCCGGCGAGTACGTGACAATCAGCGGAGCCAGCGGAAGCGGTAAATCCACTCTGCTGCATTTGCTGGGAGGCCTTGATCTGCCGACCAGCGGCCAGGTTCTCTTCCGGGGATCGCCTCTCGGGACTGAGGTGAATCTGGATACCTTTCGTTCCCGCCAGGTCGGATTCATCTTCCAGGCTTTTCACCTGCTGCCTACCCTGCGCGCGGTTGAAAATGTGCAAGTGGCCATGCTGGCAATCAACGAACGATCCAATCATCGCGTGGAGCGCGCGTCCGCTCTCCTCGAGGAGATGGGCCTGAAGGATCGCATGCTGCATTATCCGAACGAGCTTTCCGCCGGCGAACGGCAGCGCGTGGCCATCGCCCGCGCCCTGGCCAACGATCCAGCCATTCTTCTCGCGGATGAACCCACGGGCAACCTCGACAGCGTCAATACCGGCCACATCATGGAGATTCTGCGCGGTATCCGGGAGCAGCGAGGCATGACGCTGGTGATCGTGACCCATGAGAACGACATTGCCCTGAGCGCGCCGCGCCACATTCGCATCCGCGACGGCAGGATTGAGGCGTGAGGACCGCGCGAAGCGCGTGGGCCTTGCGAGTGGCCCGATATGCGGCCTTGCTTGCCGCGGTGGTCGTCCCGGCTTTGTGGGCACAAACCGCAAATGTCAACGATCTTCTGGCCACGGCTCGAAAACAAATCCAGAATGCCGACTTCCGCGTCAGCGGCCATTTGATCGCAATCGACCCGAGTGGCGCGCGCGTGAGCTATCCCATCACCATCAAGACGCACTGGTTTCCCGGCGAGCTGCGCATGTTTGTCGATCTCGGACAGCCATCCGGGACACGTCGCGAAATGCGCCAGCATATTCTTCTGGAGATGCCCGCCAATGGCGCCAATACCATTCGCATCGCCGATCCCGGCGACGCATCCTCTCGCCTGCTGCCTTTTGAGAAATGGAACGATGATCTGCTTGGCCCGGGATTCGATTACGAGGACTTCCTCGAACAGCAATACTTCTGGCCTGGCCAAACATCAGAGGGCATGGTCAAGTTCGGCGCGCGCAATTGTGACGTGGTCAAGAGCACGCCCGGTGCGGAATTTCGAACACATTACGCGAACGTGAGGACCTGGATCGATCCCACCATCGACTTCCCTGTTTACGCAGAAAAGACGCTCAAAGATTCGGGGTCGGTGAAAGAATTTACATCGTACGGCGTGCGCCAGGAGGAGGGCCACTGGTTCGCGCATCAGGTTGAAGTGAAGGCACGCGGGCAGGCCGGGTCAACCTTGCTCATTTTCGACCGCGGCAGCGCCAAGGCAAAACTCACGGCCGCCGACTTCAGTCCGGCCGCGCTCATACACTTTTAGGAGACACATGCACGCCGCCCTTTGGATCGCCGCCTTTGCAGCAGCCGTGCTTGCGACTGGTGTGCTGTACCAATGGATCGGTGGTTGGCGCGACCGTAAGCGATTTACAGCTTCGGGACGCTGGGCGACCATTGGGGACGGATCCAGGCTCTATCTATTTGAGATGGGCGCGGGCGAGCCGACGGTTCTGTTCGAGGCAGGATTTGGCGCCACGCACCTTAACTGGCGAGGGATTCAGGAAGCGATCGCTGTATCAGCGCGCACAGTTGCGTACGATCGTAGCGGCCTGGGCTGGAGCAGCCGTTGCCGCACAGCACGCATCCCCGGAAACATTTGCGCGGAGTTGCACCAGATGTTGCAGCGTACCGGGCTAAAGCCGCCTTATATTCTGGTTGGGCACTCGTTTGGCGGGCTCGTCATGCGCCGCTACGCGCTTCTTTATCCCGAAGAAGTCGCCGGTGTCGTGCTCATCGATCCAATGCGTTGTAATCAATGGCCGCCGCTCGACCCTTCAAAGCAATCTCAAATCGATTTGGGCCGCCGGCTGATCCGCTTCGCGATGCCCGTCGCCTCTTGCGGCTTGGCGCGCCTGATGGTGAGCTTGTTGTTCAGCCGCGCAAGCCATCTCTCCGATCAGATTGTCGGTGCCGCAGGCGCCCAAAAACGCCACGTCTTGACGCGGATCAAGACTGAAGTGAGAAAGATGCCGCGGGAAGTGTGGCCGGCAGTTGCGGCTCACTGGTCGCGACCCGGGTTCTACGGCGGAATTCGCAGCCATATATCTTCGATCCCCGAAACCGTGATCGAGATGGATGCCCTCGAGCCGATCCGCAACATTCCCGTCACCGTGCTGACCCCTGCCAATACCACGCCGCTCACGCAACAAGATCTAGACCGCATTGCAGACTCAGCGCAGCAGGTCTTCGCGAGAAACAGCGAGCACTGGATTCACCTCGACGAGCCCGAGCTAGTGATCGATGCCATTCGCGCCATGGTTTCGGCGACCGTTGCTGAAACCGCGGTTGCCGACTAACCCCACTTTGCGACTGCGGGCGCGCCCCATCCTCCTCCCTGGTGCGGCAACTGCGTCAGCCGTCACATCCTTCAACAACAATCCTCGCTAGCCTGAGACAAGTCACCTTGTTCGGGGCTTTTCCCTGGTCGGAGGCGAGGACCGAATGGAAGTAAAGGTCTGTCAAATTGAGGGCGTTAGGTTCGATATTCAGGCTCGGTCGCATCGGATCGCGTGCGATCAGCCGGCGGAAAATGGCGGTACGGATTGCGGCATGACCCCGCCGGAGTTCTTGCTCGCGTCGCTGGGCTCCTGCGCGGCTTTTTATGCCGCGGAGTATCTGAGAACCCGGAATCTGGCAAAAAGTGGGCTCGAAGTTTCAGTGACGGCGGAAAAACTACTCAAGCCTGCGAGGTTGGGCAACTTCCGCGTGCTCGTCACGAGCCCTGTTGCGCTCACTGCCGAGCAGAGCGAAGGAATGATGCGCAGCGTGCACCATTGCCTGATTCACAACACGCTCTTGTCGCTGCCTGAAATCAAAATTGAGATTGCTGCCGCGGTGCTGACTTGACGATTCGCCTGGAGCCGCATAGAAAGCACGCCCGCCGCCTGTTGGCTAAGCCAAGCTGCTGATCGCTGATCACGATGCACTGTTCAGGAGATGCGCACGCTTTTGCCGCGTGAAAGCACCGCGCCCTTGCGGCGGCCCTTTGAGGCATGGTCGATCTGCTTCCAGAAGCCGATGAAGTAATCGACGGCCGAAATCGTGGCGACCAGCGCGGCAAAGTAGATGGCCGCGACTGCATACCAGTAAATGGGGATCGTGAGCACGCCGACCTGCCAATGATGCCAGCGATGAGCGAGAATGGCCGACACCACGGAGACGATCTGCACCACGGTCTTCAGCTTACCCAGTTCGCTCGCGGTGATCGTGAACCCTTCAGAAGCCGCGATGGATCGCAGGCCGGAAATGAGAAACTCGCGGCCGACGATGACCACCACGATCCACACCTTAACGACTTGCGGGTTGTAGGCGACGAGAGCAACGAAAGCGGCGGTCACCATGATCTTGTCGGCGAGCGGGTCGAGCAGCATCCCCATGGTGGTGATCTGGCCGCGTTTGCGCGCGAGATACCCGTCCAGTCCGTCGGTGATCGACGCCAGCACGAAGAGAATCGAGGCCAGAATCTCCTGCGTTCCGCTCGGTCCAGCCCAAGGAAAATGCGGCGAAAGTATCCAAAGGAACAGCGGGATCATGATGATCCGCGTCATCGTGATGGAATTGGGGAGATTCAATGTAAATCCTTTGGAATCAATACACGATTTCCGAAGCCATCGATTCGCTCACAACCCTGAAATTTTCCAAAGTCATCTCATGTCGGCGTTCTGCGGACCGAAGTGACTACCACAACTATAAGCGTCAATACCAGACACTCGCCAGATTACCCGCTTCGGATTGCTCTCTATATCAAAGAAAGCAACATACACACGATCACGCATTTGCTATGATGGGGGACGCAATCAGCTGGGGCAAATAAATCTTGGCTTCGAACGGGCTATCAATCGTTTTTCCCGGTTGTGAGTGACCCGTCTGTCGGGTTCGATCATTGTTGCCGCCCCTAAAGAAAGGACGACGCAACCACATGCGCTTCCTGCGTGTTGTCCTTCTCTGTCTGTCCGCGAGTTTTGTCATCGGCGGCGGCTCGGCGTTTGCGCAAACGCAGGCCTCCGCACCTCGGATTGTTGGCAAGGTCGACGAAAGCCGACTGATCACGCTGAAGGGCAACACCCATCCGGCGGCAATTGGCCAGAATGACCGCGGCTCCGCGAGTCCAAATCTCGCCATGACCGACGTGATTCTTGTACTGAAACGCAGCGCCGAACAGCAGGCCGCGTTTGACCAGTTCGTTGCCAGCCAGTACGATCCGTCGTCGCCAAACTTCCATAACTGGATCGCGCCCGCGGATGTGGGCAGAATGTTTGGACCTTCTCTCGCGGATGTTGCGACGATTTCGAGTTGGCTCAGCGGGCACGGGCTGCATGTGGACGAAGTCTCACCCGACAGGATGACAATCCGATTCAGCGGATCTGCTGCGCAGGTGGAGAGCGCTTTTCACGTTGAGATTCATAACCTGACCGTCAACGGGCAACCGCACATCGCAAACATGAGCGATCCGCAGGTTCCGGCCGCCCTGGCGCAGGTGGTAGAGGGGGTCAAAGCGCTCCACAATTTCTTCCCGCGGCCGCTGCATCAAGCCGGAGCGCTGGTCAGCCTCGATGCATCTGGCGCCGGATGGCACCGCGTCTCCGGCGCTCAGCAAGACGCAACAGAGAGTGCTGCCGCCCATCCTTACTTCGGCATTAGCGTCGGCTCGGGCACCAGCGCGTACACAATTGAAGATGTAGCTCCGTACGATTTTGCAACGATCTACAACCTATTGCCGCTTTGGAATTCCGGGACAGACGGAACTGGACAGACGATTGCAATCGCGGGAACGAGCGACATCAATGTTGCCGATGTGGTCTCGTTTCGCAGCGTTTTCGGGCTGCCTGCAGGTACCGCGCCCACGACCATCGTTGCCAATGGCACCGATCCCGGAGAATGCTTTAGCACATATGAGGGCGCCACCTGCACCATTGATGATCTGATCGAAAACACGCTGGATGTGGAATGGTCGGGGACAGTGGCCAAAGGCGCCAACATCGTGCTGGTTGTTTCCGGATCCAATTCGACAACTACCGATACGGTCTACTCTTCTGCGGATTACATTGTCCAGAATGATACGGCGAACATCCTGAGCGTGAGCTACGGCGAATGCGAGCTGGCCGAGGGCAGCAGCGGAAACGCCGCCTACAACAATCTTTGGGAGACAGCGGCCAGTGAAGGGATTGCGGTATTCGTCGCATCGGGTGATGCGGGAGCGGCAACCTGTGATCAGGGGCTGGCTGGCAACCCTCCACATCCCGCGCAATACGGCCTTTCAGTCAATGGGATTGCTTCCACTCCATATGACACTGCTGTCGGGGGAACGGACCTCAATTGGGGTTCGACCGCCTCTCCGTATTGGGCCGCAAGCAATAACTCCAGTAACGGCTCCAATGCGCTCGGCTATGTGCCCGAGGTCCCCTGGAACGATACCTGCACGAATCCGCTCGCCCTGAGCTACCTGCAGGAATGGGCTACCGTCCTCAATCAAAATGGCTACGCCGCCACTTCGCCAACTGACGCCGAATCGGCCTGCAATTTTGTGAGTCAATGGTGGAGCCTGATCTATTCCCACACCAACCCCACCGTGGACCTTGCACCTTTCCTCGACACCATTGGCGGCGGAGGCGGCGCGAGCAATTGCACCGTTAATGACGGTGCGGACGTGGCCAGTTGCGCGGACGGATACACGAAGCCGGCGTGGCAGTCCGGCGTCCCAGGGATTCCAGCAGATGGAGCGCGCGACCTGCCTGATGTTTCGTTTATGGCGGGCAACGGCTTCCTCGGCAGCGCCTATTTAATCTGCGTTTCTGCCAACGGATCGTGCGTCACTTCCACGTCTCTCACCACTCCTCCGGAGGCGCAGGAGGTCGGCGGAACTTCAGTCGGGACGCCGGCGATGGCTGGCGTGATGGCGCTTATTAACCAGAAAACGGGAACGCCGCAGGGCAATCCCAACGCGGCGCTCTATGCGCAGGCCGCCAAGCAGAGCTACGGCAACTGCACTGCGGAATTCGGAACGACAAGCGATGGATGTTCGTTCAACGATATCGACACCGGGACCATTGCCATGGCCTGCGCGGCGCAATCTCCCAACTGCACAGTGGTCCACGCAGGCGATCTCGGTGTTCTCTCCGGCTACAGCGCGGGAACCGGCTTCGATCTTGCCACCGGGCTGGGCTCATTGAACATTGCGAATGTGGTCAACGCATGGACATCGACCGTCGGGAAAGCCGCCGCAACCGTGACAGTGACGCCAGCGACCAGTAGCTTCCCCGCGAGCCAGAGCGTGAATGTGAACGTGACAGTGAGCGGCGCCAGCGGAACGCCGACCGGAACCATCGTGCTGACGGGCACCGGAGCCGTTCAACTGGAAACACTCTCCGGCGGGACGGCGACGATCACAATTCCGAGTTACAGCCTGTTGGCTGGAAACGACACGCTCACGGCGCACTACAGCGGGGACGCAACATACGGCAGGGCCAGCGGGGCCGCAACTGTTTCCGTAGCGAAGATCAATCCAACCTTGACTCTGACACCAAGCCTGACGCATGTCGGGGCGAATCAGACCGACACGATCCAGGCAATCGTTTCGGGCGGGGGCCCGACTCCCAGCGGCACGATAACTGTGTCACTCAACTCGTACGTTTCGCCCGCATACAATCTCACCGGTGGAGGCTGGAACGCCACGATCCCCGCCAGCGCCCTTGTAAACGGCGTCAACATCATCTCGGTCAGTTACAGCGGCGACACGGAATACAACCCGGGATCGCAAAGCACAACTGTTACTGCAACCATTCTGACTCCGACTTTGCAGGTTGTCTCGTCGGTCGCCAGCTTGACAACTTCTCAAAGTGTGAATGTGACGTTGAATGCGACCGGGACAGGCCCGACGCCCACGGGGAGCGTGACTCTGTACGTGCCCGGCGGGGCCTATCCAGGCGGCACCCTTTCCAATGGCAGCCACACGTTTGCTCTTGGGCCCGACGATTTGCTTCCTGGCAGCGACACACTGATAGTGGCCTATGCGGGCGATAATAACTACCTGGCTGGGACCGCATCGACCTCGGTTTCGGTGACGATATCGCCGTCGAGCATCTCGGTGACGCCATCGACCACCAACCTGACTACGAATAGTGCGCTGGCTCTGGTTGGCGTGGTCACGGTGCCGGGAGGCACGCCGAGCGCGAGCGGAACCCTTACAGTTACCGGCGGCGGCTACACCGGGTATGGCAACTGGAACGGATCGCAAGGACAGTTTTCATTCACGATTCCGCC
>CAZVYV010000144.1:0-7806 GCA_964630985.1 uncultured Occallatibacter sp. | reverse complement strand
GGACCGGCGTCAAGTCCTAACTGGACAATAGGCGGGACACAATCCTGCACCCGCACATCCTTTTTCGCTACAACAGCGAATCCAGGATGGAATTATATCGTGTCCAAAAGACAGTCAACCCTCACCGGCGCGCAGACCTATTTCGATGGAGGTGTCCAGAATCCAGGTGCGGGGCAGAATGCATTTGGGGGACTTGCCGCGATCAGTTTTCTGGTTGATCCGACCAACGTAGTATGGCTACAGGAGATGGAGTATTGGATCAACACTGACTATCGTACCGGACCCACAGGCTATCACGCCAACAGTGCTTACAACGGTCCTCATCAGAACCAGGCGTATGGTGAATACGACGACGGAGACCCAGATAACCTGTCGGTCATGTACGGCGTGGCCTTTCACGCGCCTGAGGGCCAGTACGGGGCCACGGCTGATCGGACAGCTTTTCTGAATCGCACATACAACGATCTGGACGACCCTAACGCAACTGCTTGCACTACTACGAACCAAGATGTCGGCAATCTTTCGAATCATACATGGATTCTTTCGAGTGGCCTACTAGCAGTTGGTACTAACGATTCCACGCACGCTCAACTCCCTGTCACTGATCCCTGCTACAACGGTTCCTGCTACGGTGGAACGGGATACGTAGGCACGGTTATCTCCCTCGGAAACGGGTCTGATGGGTCGGAAACATTATTGGCCTACTCCACCATGGGGTTGATTACCGCGCACTCCTCTTCGGGAGTTCTTACGGTTGCATCCTGGTTCGGTGCTGGCTTGGCACCAGCACTCAACAATCTCATCAGTGCCACCTACCACGCTTCCGGCTCGACGCTGGCGGTGGTTGGATCGGTGGGACAGCCCGCGCAACTCCAACTGGCGGGGGATAGCAACGCCACCTGTTTACTTCTGCTCACTGGTACGAATTCCGTTACGGACGGAGAGGCATGCACGTCTTGGACAAACGGGGCATTTTCAACCCCGCCCACTACAGCCACTAAGTTTCTATACGCAGGGGGCGGCCCCACATCGATCACAGGGACTGCGAATATCACATCCGTTCTCGGGACAGCCTATACGATCTTCGACACGGCCATCACATCGAACGCGGCAAGTTCCAACGCCGGTTCTCCACAGACCGCGACCGTGACATTTAAAAAGACCTCAAGCCTTGGGAGTTCTATCGTACCCGGCGACGGCTTCATGATGACGAACAACGTCTCGCAGCAGACTTGGTATCTGACATATGTCACAGCGGTCGGTAGCAACACTTTGACCGTCATCAACAACAACAACCCCGGCGGTTCCACCACGGTTCCGTCAATCGCGTGGCGCTACCCGCAATGGAGTACAGGGGACTGTGGACGGCTTTGGGTATCCAAGCACCAGGAGACCAAGAGCGCGGGCGTGTCCGGCATGGTGTACGGCGGCGGGGCGAGCAACGTGACGATAAACAATTTGGGGCAAATCCTGCTTCCAAATACTTATGCCAATGGTGGAGGAAGTCCCCCAGACGATTGGTTTTTCTTGGATCTCGTGACTTCCGTAGATGAACCGAGAGCAGTCAGGGATCTGTCTCGTTGGGCGACTGTGATTTTTGACTTGTCTGTCGAAGCTGGCATGAACGATTCAGGACGTCTGCGCGATGGTCCTGGCTATTCCAACGATGTGATCCGCCCGACGTTCGCGGACTATCTATTTATCATTCCCAATAACGTCCCCACGTACCCTAACTTCTACGACAATTGGATAATAACATTACCGATCTGGTACATGTACGAGACGCTACCGCAACTTTGGGGCGGTGCAGGCTTGAAGGCAGGCTGGGCCGGTGCTGGTGGTTATGGAAGTAGCAATACACTGGTTTGCCAAGGGTGTCTAACACAAGACGCCGTGACAAACGACGCTAATCTGTTCCTGGCACCGATGAGCAATTCCGCAGGATGGATAAGAAACTTCGGAGAGAATTTTCCGACTACCGGATCGATGTATGGCTATGGATCTGTTACGGCGTTTCTGATGGACGATCCTCGCGTTCCATCGATCCCTTATACCAATCAGCCTTTGCAAAGACTTTTCAACGAACCTAGCCCCACGGCTTTGGCGCTTGCCGGGTATACGAGACAATGGAGTGGGGACGCGATCATCAGCCGAACCTGCTGGCAGTGCGCCGCCGGATCGATGCTGGTATTCGACAATGCAACTTTCTCAGGTGCCAGTGGCACCTATGACGCCCCGCGTCTTGGGAACCTCACTTTCTGGAAGGGTGGGGGCGTGCTGCTTGGTGGCGACCAAAACCCGTCGAACACTTGGTGGGCTAATGATCCTTCTACGCAGGGCGATACGTTCAACTTTAACAGCGCCAGCAGCGGCGGTTTCTTGAACGGTTTGCAAGGGAGCACCGGGATCACCCCGATTACCTCATGGTCAAGCCAGTATGCCGGTACGTACGGCGTGCAATACGGAGACTCGCAGTCTCGTTACGCTGCGGGCTGTGGAAATGAGGCTCCTGGGTATAACACTGCCAGCCTGAACATCACCATCGATCATGCTGTCCGGTGTTTTGCCCATCTAAAGCAGAGCGGTTATGACGAGTTTATCGTGCAGTTTGACGACGTGGAGCTTGCCAGCGGATCGCCGACAACCACCATTCCAATGGCGTGGCATTTGCAGTACCCGCAAAACGGCCAAACCCAGAGCGCCTTCTCGCCCTATCCCACCGGCAGCACCACGTTGAGCGGCGGCGTGATCACCAGCCTGGAGGACGGTGCCGGCGGTCGTACCTACGGCCTGAAAACGGCGATCTTCTCTCCCGCCACAATCACCCTGAACGACGATTGTGTGGGGCTCGCCGGGGGCCAGTGTTCACCGAGTGCAACCTACAGCGGCGGACTTGGCTACACACACAGATTCTCTATCTGCGGCGGTTCGTCCTGCGGCGCTGACGTCTCATCCTTCGTTTCCCTGACGGTTCATAAGGTAATGCAGAGTCTGACGGATTCGACCTTTAACGTCACGGCCATCAACCCCGACAGCAATTGGACCGGAGCGCAGGCAACGGGTGCGAACTCGACGGCGGTGGTGATGTTCGCCCGCAATGGTATTACTTACTCATCGATATCCAATTTCACCGCCGCTTTTACGGGGACGGGAGGCTGGCTTTTTGACGGACTCACGCCGGGTGTCTACAATGTGACCGTAGGAGGATCTCCAGTTTCGGGAAGTCCTTTCACGGTTGGGGTCGGTGACAACTCGATCTACTTCAGTACAGTGAATGGCGGCGCGGTTACACTCTCGCAGGGAACGCCTCCGTTTTCCACGGAGATGAACGGAAAGGTGACGCTTGGCGGCTCGGTAATTGTACACTGAGTACTGAAGATGTCCTTTAACGCAGCGGATAAAGATTCTCGACAGATCCCAATAGAAGTATTCGGATCACTCGTTACTGAGACGCAGCCTGCTAACCTACCGCCAGGAGTCAGTCCCGATAATTCCGACGTCGAATACCTTCCGGGATCAGTCTTTTCGCGGCGCGGCTTGCAGCGCGTTTTCACGAATCCGATTCCCGGCAAGCCGACCATCGTGTGGGGGAAATCCTACGTTCAGCCGACCGGCCAAATCGATAATTTGTATCTGGACTCGAACGGTATCCTTTGGGTGGAAGACCCGATTAACTCTCCGGGAATCGTCACCCAAATAGGCACCACAACGCCGGGAGCACTCTGCAAATCGACCACAGCCTTTGGACGCGAGTATATTGCCATCAGCGACGGTCTGCATGGTCAAGAAGTGCCCTTGCAATTCAATGGCACGTATTTGGACCGGGTGACTCAGGACGGCCCTGGAGCGCCTGCTAGCCCCTCTTCTGTAGTGATTCCAGCAACCACGATGGCCGCTAGTGCAGCGCCGTCGGTCCTGACGGTTACCAGCATAGCAACTACGGGTCTCGTGGAACCATCTGATATCTACACGGAATTGCAAGTCCTCGTCCCGTCCGGGGCGTTGGCGCTGATCGTTGGGAACACCGTCACCATTGCAGGCAATTCCCAATCTGGATTTAACGGAAAGTTCGATGTTGCGAGGATCATCAACGACACCCTATTCGACGTGTACGCTGCGAACGAAAGTCTGCTTTTTGGTTCTGGTGGAACCGCAACTGCCACATCTGGCGTGACAATGCAGCGGGTGAACAACATCGTCACCGTGCAGACGACTACAGCGCATAGGCTCCAAGTCGGATTTCAGGCGCAGATAACAGGAGTGCCGGACACTTCCATCGGGTCAATAAGCAGTATCGTGATCGATAACGAAGCCAACCCAGGAATTGCGACTATTACGACTGCGGCGGCGCACGGGCTTTACCCGGAGAATTATGTCTCGCTGATCGACGTGGCAGGCGTCACGGTCGGAACATCGATTGCGGCAATCGCATGGGCGGGCGGAATTGTAACGGTGACGACCTCCACGGCGCATGGACTTACGCCGGGTGCGGTGGTAGCAATCACCGGTACGACTGGATATAACGTCGGTGCCGTCAACGTGCTTTCGACGCCATCGACAATCGAATTCACTTACGCTTGGGTTCCCCTGACGGCACCATCAAGTGGTTCTGCTGGGACCGTGACGCTTACTTGGCCGGTTCCAGATACGCCGACTCCGTTCTACTATCAGGTGCTCACTGCGCCGACTCCCACAACATTCACAGTATCAATCGAATACTGCGACTCCACCTTTGTGAGCGGTACGGTAACGTTTCCGTGGCAGGGCATTTTCTTCGTTAATGCAATCCCGGCATCGCCAGTCGATGGCAGCGGAAATCCGCTGAGCTTCCAGTACCAGCAGTATGGTCCGAATGCCAGCACCAATGTCGCTGGCACTGTGACACCTTACGGACAGGCCGCACCAGGGCAGCGTCAGATGTGCGTGCTATACCTGACGCGGAATGGAGCGATCACTGCACCGAGCCCGCCCGTCACGTTCATCACGGCGGGTGGGCAATATATCGCTGTAGCGAACATTCCGTTGGGACCGCCAAACATCGTCGCCCGCATTCTGGCATTCACAGGCGCTGACGGTCAATACTTTTTCTACATACCGGTGCCAGCGCAAATCAATGGGCAGGTGGTCTCGACTTCCACCGTAATCAACGACAACACTACTACTTCTGTTCTCTTGGATTTTTCCGACAATACGCTCTTTGCAACGGAAGGAATCTCAATTCCCGGCAACGATCTGGCCAGCCAAATCATTCTCGATGGATGCTTGGGATTCGGATTCTACGATTCACGGCTGATCGCGTACGGGCAGCGAAATAATGTTCAGAATTTTCTAAGCATGAGTTTCGACGGCGGGCAATTGCCCAGCGTGCTCGGCATCCCCTGCGGCTGGACGCAAGGCGATATCTACGGCACCCTGCAAGCCGCACACTATGGGCAAGGTTGGCGCATCAACGTTCAGACGAGCGGTAAATCAGGAGTCTTAACGCAGAGCGCCTACGAGGATGCGTATTCCGATCCCATCATTCAACCGAACACCACCTACCGGTTGCGAGTATGGCTGCAACCAGCGACTGCGGCGGCTGGGCTGAACTTCATCGTCACGCTCTCCAGCGTATCAACCAGTTTCATATCAACCGCAACTATCAACGGACTAGCGATGAATGCGAGTGGCTCGTGGTGCGAAGCGGCATTCGACACTGAATCGCCAGCATCGATTCCGAGTGACCTAATTCTAAAGCTCTACGCCACTAATTCCACCGGAGCGGTGATTCAGCTTGTAGTGGATGAGATGTCCATTATCTATGCTGAAACACCGTACCTGGATACAATTCTCTATGGAAGCTACGTCAATAATCCAGAGGGATTCGATGGGGTGACGGGAAAGTTTGGCCCCTCGCAAGATACGCACAAAGTGATGGCTTTTGGGATCGTTCGCGATCAGATGCGATTGCTCACACTTGACCCAGCAGGGCGATTGCATGATATCGTGAACCCCGGCACTTCCGAGCCCGCTGGATGGTCAGTAATCGAAGTGGGCGCGAATTGCGGCATACTGTCGGCATTCTGTCTCACTGTTTCGCAAAGCGATGATGAATCGG
Source organism: uncultured Occallatibacter sp. (assembly GCA_964630985.1). Classification (GTDB taxonomy): domain Bacteria; phylum Acidobacteriota; class Terriglobia; order Terriglobales; family Acidobacteriaceae; genus Telmatobacter. The sequence goes on along the minus strand of CAZVYV010000144.1, from coordinate 1,709 downwards.
GCAGCGGTGGGGAACAATGGGTGGCATGGGCCAGCTCCAGCGGGGTGCGAATCTTCGGCGGCTCGTTGCCGTGGAAGATTTCGCAGGAAATTCAACCTGACTGGACCGGCAGAACGAATCCCGATGGCACGCCTATTCCTAATACTGGAATCAACTTCGCTTCCGCTCTCGGACTCTGGGCAGTAAATGATCCCGTAGCGCGCGTGATTTATTTTGGCCTGCCGATTGGCAACGCTACTGCGCCGAGCCTGATTTACCCAATGAACTATCGGAACCTCGACACACCGGAACAAATCTACGGTGATGCTCCGATCAAGGTGGGGTTCGGTGGTCGGCTAATCTGCACAGACAATACCCGCAAGTGGACGCGGTGGAATTTGCCGATGAACGGTGCGGCGCTTATGTTTCGCGGCGCGGGCGCGCTATCGTTGGTGCTATTCTGCGGAAACGGCAAAACGCTGGGAACCGCGCAGGGATTCGGGCAAGTGTACACCCTCAGTTCTACGAAACTGACAGACGATGACTACGGGTTGATCGCATCATATTACATTCTCGCTCCATTGCCTGATGCTAGCGCAGAGACAGGACTTCAGCTTGGGCCGGGGCGGAAACTGCTGGCATACTTGACATCGTATATTCCGGGTACAGGTACGATGACAATTTCCGCATTCATCGATCAACTCGCAAATCAGTGGGTGAATCAGTGCATTCGCACGCTGCAAGGCGCGCCTAAGCGGGACCTTGAATGGAGTGGTGGCATGGTGCAAGGCCAGAGAATTTTCATCAAGTTTGCATCGTCCCCAATCAATCCAGCGGTCAGTCTGGACAATGGATTTGCTTTGCAGCGCGTCAATGCCGTCATGAAGAAATGTGCTAGACTGCCCGTGACGGGAAGCGTAGGATAATGGCGATTCGGAATTTAGCGTATCTCCGAGAGAAGGACCCACGACTCTACGAAACAATCACGGATCTCATCACCCAAGTCTCAAATGTAGCGCAGCAAACGAACTCTAACCCGAATGGCCCACCGAGCGCACCACCTGCGATAAACTCGATCAAAGTGACTGGGCAAAACGGCTTTTTCCATGTTGCGATTACGGATCAGAACCCTTCCGTATCTCGTGGCATTTCATATTTTGTCGAACACGATTCCAGTCCGCAGTTTACAAATCCGCAAATCATTCACATCGGAACATCGCGTAATGTGACGCTGGCGATGGGCGACGTGACGCGCTATTTCCGCGCCTATTCAAGCTATCAAGGAAGTGCCCCGAGCGCCCCAGCGTATCACGGCAGTGCTGCAAATCCGCTCCCAGTCAGTGGAGGGGGATCGAACGGTGGGCCGGCGTTTCTCCCATCGCAAGGCAGCGGGACTGGATCGCAGGGGCAGGGCTTATCTGGATTTGGGCCGATACCTTCAAGGCCAATGCAACCATAATGCGTGCTCGTCAAGCACAGATTCGAGACTACCCCAAACTCTTAGAGATCGCGAAGAAATCAGGGTTTCCGTACCCGGATTTGGAATCCCCCCTAATTGAAGACTGCTGGGTAGTAGTCAATGAGAAGGACGTACCGATCATGGCGGTTGCGGCTGAGCGAATCGTTCAACTTTATCTTTGGTGCGATGAATTTGAACATCCCGGCGCGAAACTCGCGGCAATGCGTATCTTGCAGAATTCCTCGATGCGTGGCGAGTTGAAGAGACGCGG
>CAZVYV010000143.1:0-7862 GCA_964630985.1 uncultured Occallatibacter sp. | reverse complement strand
CGCGGTGATTTGGCAATACTGGTTTACAACTGAGGACGAAAAACGGCGAACCGGCAATTGGTGGCGTCGCGAGTATCTTGGACTGTATGCGCCGGAGTTGACGGTGGCCGCCGATGGCCAATTTGCCGTAGTGGAGTGGCCTGAGGAATCGCCGCCGCACGACTGACCAACGATTGTTGGGGGAAGATGAAGAGATGAGTCGAGCATGCGTGATCGGATCGGGCCCAAACGGACTGGCTGCGGCCATTGTTCTGGCGCAGGCCGGAATGAGCGTGGAGGTCTTCGAGGCAGAGGCTGAGCCCGGGGGCGCAGTGCGAACAATGCCGCTCACGCTGCCGGGGTTTCAGCACGATTTTGGTTCGGCCGTGCATCCGTTCGCCGCCGGATCTCCATTTTTCGCCACACTGCCGCTGGCGGATCATGGACTGGAATGGATTCACGGGGAGGCTCCGCTGGCTCACCCGCTCGACGATGGTTCGGCTGTGGTGCTGGAGCGCGACCTGGAGCACGCTGGGCGCGCGCTGGGCGCGGACGGCAAGCTATGGCGGAGTTTGATGCAGCCCGCAGCCGACGACTGGATGGACTTTGCGGAGGACACACTGGGTCCGGCACTGCGCATCCCGCATCATCCGCTGCGCATGGCGCGATTTGGACTTTCGACGCTTCAAACCGCGCAAGGCTTCGCAAAAAGTCACTTCGTGAGCCCGCGGACTCGGGCCATTTTCGCGGGATTGGCGGGCCACTCTTTTCTGAGCTTCGACCAGCCGCTGAGCGCGACCATCGGATGGATGTTCGGGATCACTCTTCATGCGATCGGCTGGCCTGTTCCTCGGGGCGGCGCCAGTGCTATTACGCGGGCGCTCATCGGATACCTGAATACGCTGGGCGGAACGGTGCATACATCTAACCGCATCGATGCATCCGCGTTCCGCGAGTTGGACTCAAGAAGCGATCTCGTGTTCTTCGACACCGCACCACGGCAACTTATTGAGATTGCCGGCGAACAGCTCTCGACCAAATACAAAAGCGAGTTGGCTCGGTTCCAGCGCGCGCCAGGTGCGTTCAAGATCGATTACGCCCTTTCGCAGCCAGTTCCGTGGCGCGCGGCGGATTGCCGGCGATCCATCACAATTCACCTTGGCGGATCGTTCGAGGAAATTGCGGAGGCCGAATATGAAGTCGCTAATGGCCGCGAAGCCGAAAGGCCCTTCGTGCTGGTGGCGCAGCCCACGCTCTACGATCCAACGCGCGCACCGGAGGGAAAACATGTGCTGTGGGCTTATTGCCATTTGCCGAACGGCTCCGCATTCGACATGACGGAACGCATTGAAGCGCAGATCGAGCGCTTTGCTCCGGGATTCCGCGATTGCGTCTTGGCGCGGCACATTTCCGCGCCCTCGGCGCTTGAAGCAATGGATGCGAATCTCGCAGGCGGCGACATCAGCGGCGGCGCGATGACACTACGGCAGACGTTCTTCCGGCCGACTGTGAGCGGCTATGCGACGAGCGCACCGAAGCTATATTTATGTTCGGCGTCGACGCCACCGGGCGGGGGCGTTCACGGCATGTGCGGCTACCACGCGGCGCGGCTCGCGTTGCGGCGACAAAAGAAGTGATCGAAGGGCGTTACGGAAAATGGAAGGCCGCTCGCCTGAAGCGAACGGCCTTGCTAACTGACAGCAGTGTTCCCCCGTGAAAACCTTCAACCGAGAAGCTTTTTCAAACTCTACCCGCGTGCGTAGCTTTCAAGTGCGACACGGCTGGGAATTGTAAGCGTGCATCCGTGCTGCGCCACAAGGTGACGGTTCTTGAAGATGCTCAGCGTGCGCGTCACCGTCTCGCGTGAGGCGCCGATAAACTCGCCGATTTCTTCGTGGGTCATCGAGACGCGGCAGTGCGCTGAACGCTCTTGCTTTTGGCCGGGCTCATCGCTCCAAACCAGCAGCAGGCGGGCCAGGCGCTCAGGCACCGAAGTCGACAGGCCGACCATCCTCAACTGTTCGCAGGCAAGATTGAAGCTGCGGCTGATTTCGCGCGTGACGATGGGATAGACCTCGGGGTGACCAGCCATGAATTGCAGGAAGACCTGGCGCGAGATGTGCGCGATCCTGGCCGGATAAAGAGTGTCGGCGGTCATTTCGTACTCGCCGCCGGAGAGTGTGGACGAAAAGCCCAGCACCTCGCCAGCTTTGGCGATGTGGAAGCTCAGGCGACGACCGTCGCTCGAGTTGATGGAGAGCTTGACTTCGCCGTCGAGGATCACATAGATGCCCGATGACGGCTGTGTCTCGGTGAACAGGACCACATTGGAGGGATAGGAAGAAGGTGCAAGCAGCGGCTCAAGATCGGCCAGCGCCGCGGCCGGCAATGCCTTAAAGAATTCGCCCTTCCGGTAAGAAGGTGCGCCCGCGTGGTTCATCAGATCATGTCCCATTTGCATCTCAGCTCTCCATATCCGCTTGTTGAGAGTTCTTGCGCGCGACCTCTTGGGCAAGATACTCGGTCCAGGGTGTGCCCGTAAGGATCGCGGCTTCTGTTTGAGAGTAGATAACTCTCAAAACCTGGATCCCATTGGCATCGGCAAAAGTGGTTCCTCGCAAATCAAGTGCCAGTTTCTTCTTCGCGACGACCGGAGCTTTTTCTTCCCAGAGGCGGCCAAGTTCGGCGGCCCATGGTCCGGCGATGCGTCCTTCCAGCTTGATGACGATCGCGTTCGGATTTTCTTCAAAAGTGATTCGAAGCACCTGCTGGCTCGTCCTGCGCCATGCCTGTGATAAAGCACGGCGCATGCCAAACTTTGGGCGCGATACGAGGTAGGTTGCATCGCATTGAATGTAAAAGGGTTGGTTATGAGGGCGTGCTGGGGTGGAGGGAGGAGAAGTGCGCTGCGTGACGAAGGGACGATGACGGCATTTCGTCACCGCGACTACATATAGTCGGCGCGTTCGATGCCGAGCTTCTTCATTTTCGAGTTCAGCGTGGTGCGTTTAAGGCCGAGCCGTTCTGCCGCGCCGCCGGGTCCACCAATGATTCCCTTCGCCTCGCGGAGCGCGCGGAGAATATGATCGCGCTCGGCAGCGTGCAACGTCGGATTGGTCGCTGCCTCATACTCTTCGTCTTCCTCTTTCATCGCTTCGAGCTCGGCAAGAGGCACATGGAGCTGCGGCCCGCGCGAAAGAATCACCGCTCGTTCGAGGAAGTTTTCCAGCTCACGAATATTGCCGGGCCATTTCCATGCCACGAGCGCTTCCATTGCCTCGGGCGGAATGGTTTCAATATTCTTGCCCATGCGTCGTGCGTGACGCGAGACGAAGTGACGTACCAGAATGGGGATGTCGGCGGCGCGCTCGCGCAGGGGCGGGGCCGAAACGGGGAAGACCTTGAGGCGGTAATAGAGGTCGCTGCGGAATTGCTTCTCCGCGACCATCTGGGCAAGATCGCGATTGGTGGCGGCGATCAGGCGCACGTTGACGGGTATGGACCGCGTCCCGCCCAGGCGCTCGATCTCACGCTCCTGCAGGGCGCGCAGCAATTTGGGCTGCAGATCGAGCGGCAATTCGCCCACCTCGTCGAGAAACAGCGTGCCCTCGTGAGCCAGTTCCACACGGCCAATCTTGCGTGCAATGGCGCCGGTGAAGGCGCCCTTTTCGTGGCCGAAGAGCTCGCTTTCGATCAGGCCCGCTGGAATCGCGGCGCAATTCAGCTTGATAAAGGTATGTTCGCTGCGCTGGCTCAGACGATGGACGGCGCGCGCCAGAAGCTCTTTACCGGTTCCGGTCTCACCCTGGATGAGGACTGTGGCATCGGTCGGCGCGACGGTTTCAATCTGCTGGAGCACGTTGCGCAAGCCGGAGCTTTCACCCACGATGTCGTCGAATCGGTGTTCGACGTTGATCTCGTCTTCGAGATATTGTTTTTCCTGTTTGAGCCGGTCTCGCAGTTCGGCAATGCGCCGGAATGCCATTGCGTTATCGACTGCCATCGCCACCTGTCCGGCAATCTGGACCAGCATCTCCACTTCGCGCTGCCCGAAGGTGCCCACCTGCCGGCTCACCACGGACAGCGCGCCAAGAGCCTTGCCTTGATGAACAAGCGGAACCCATACACCGGACTGCATGCCCATTCGCTTGAGGTAACTGAGAGTCTCCGGTCCGTGAGACGATTTGGCAACGCTTTCGAGGAGCACTGGCTCGCGTGTGCGGAACGCAACCCCCGACAGCGAGCCATCGATCGGGACGCGCAATTCGCCCTGAAACGCGTCCGAGCCAGTTTCCCCAAGGAACTGCACCACCATGTCATCTGCCGCTGGGTCATGAAGGACCAATCCGGCATTATCGTGCGGAATCACCTCACGTATGGAAGCTGAAATAGCTCCCAGCAACTTCTCCGCATCCATATTGGCCAGCAGCGCTCCGCTGAGCTGAAAGATCAAAGCCTCTTCTGCGCGTTTGCGGTCGGTCATGTCTCGCGTGACTTTGGCGAATCCCGTGACTTCGCCGCTGCTGTCGCGGATAGCCGTGATAACAATGTTGGCCCAGAAGCGCGATCCATCCTTGCGAACGCGCCAGTCTTCCTCTTCGACGCGGTCCCTGGCTGAGGCCTGGCGCAGCAACTCAGCCGGACGGCCGCGCTCCTGAGCCTCTTGCGTAAAAAAGCGCGAGAAATGCAGGCCGAGGACTTCGTCTGATTTGTAGCCTTTGATGCGTTCGGCGCCGGGGTTCCAGGTCAGAACGTGGCCATCCGGGTCCAGCATATAAATGGCGTACTCGCCGATGCTCTCGACGACGGAGCGCAGCCGCAGATCGTTGAGCCGCAGCGCCTCCTGCGCGGCGCGCTGCTCGGTGGCGTCGCGGATGAAGCTGACGGCGGCGGGGCCGCTTTCAGTCTGCATCGGCTTGAGCATGATATCGACGGGGAATTCCGTGCCATCCTTGCGCAGGCCGAAGAGATTGAGGGCCGCGCCCATTTGGCGGGTGCGGGGGTGGGCGCTGTAATTTTCGCGATGGCGGGGATGGCTGCCTCGGAATCGTACCGGCACCAGGATCTCGATCGGCTTGCCAATCAGTCCCTCAGCGGTATATCCGAAAAGCTCCGCGGCACGCGGGTTCGCGGATCGGATCACGCCATCTTTGTCCGTGACGAGGATGGCGTCCGGCGAAAACTCAAACAGCCGCTCAATCGTATTTTGGGCAAACCCCGGCTCGAAGAACTGCTTCGTAGCCGTGTCCTGCCCGGGGGAATCCGAGGGGACCATCTTGTGCTATCGACCTTAGCTGAACGGTACGCCTCGGGACGATCGATGCGCAACGCCTGAGGCTTGAAAACACAATAATATTGTCGCGTCCTCGCCGGATCAAGTAAGTCGCGCCTTCTCGGCGAGGTAGGCGAACCATTCGTCCATACCCGCGCCGGTTTTGGCCGAGGTTTCAAAGATGCGAATGCCGGGGCGAATCTCGTTCATGTTTCTGAGCGCCAGCTCACGGTCAAACCCGCAGGGCACCGCTAGATCGATCTTCGTAATCACGGCCGCATCGGACGAGTTGAAGAGCCCCGGATACTTGAGCGGCTTGTCTTCGCCTTCGGTCACGCTGAGCAGCGCGACACGAATTCGCTCGCCGAGGTCGTAGCTGGAAGGGCACACCAGGTTGCCGACATTCTCGATGAAAAGATAATCGAGTCCGGCGAGCGAGACTTCCTTCCATTCTTCTATGTGTTTTGTGACCATCTCCGCGTCGAGGTGGCAAATGCCGTGGGTATTGATTTGGCGGACAGGCGCTCCGCTCGCCGCCAGGCGCCGGGCGTCGTTGTCGGTTTCAAGATCGCCCACCAGGGCCGCAGCTTTTGCGCCTCGAGAGCGCAGTTCACGCAGTGTCAGCTCAAGAAACGCGGTCTTCCCTGTGCCGGGGCTCGAGACAAGATTCAGCACCAGAACTCCGGCGGAGGTGAAGCGTTGGCGCAGCCCTGCCGCCAGCTCATCGTTCTTCTTCAGGATTCCCCGCCGCAGCTCAACAATCCGGGTGGTCATAGGTGCTCCTCGACCGGATTCGGCGCGCCGATTGGCGCTTCTCCCGCATCCGGTTCTTCCAGCTCAATCGATTCAATCTCCAACTCGCGCCCCTGGCGGAAGTCGGCCGCTAACTCGCCGCATCGCGGACAGCGAAAACTTTGCACGCCTTCGATCTCGGAGTCCACGCCGCAAGCTTTGCAGTGGAGGATTACCGGCAACATTTTGATGACCAACTTTGCGCCGGCAACTGGTGACCCTTCCGCAGCCAGCTCCCAGCAGAACTGAAGCGAATCTTCAATAACCGAAGTCAGCGCGCCCACGCGCAGGCGAACTTCTTTCACGCGCGCGCGAGGATAGGCGGAGGCCGACTCACTGACCGTCTCCACAATGCTGGCCGCGATGGAAAGCTCGTGCATTGATTCTTCCTGCAAGATACTACGCCACTGTGGGCTTTGGCTGCGGCCCAAAGCACACCCAATGAACTGGCCCCAAATTGCGAGCCGCACTATGTAAAATGGCTGCAAAGGAACTTCCCCTTGCCAGGCAAAATGACACACGCAGTTACAACCGAGTCACGCCTTGCGCTCAGCGCGCTCGCGCCCAAGACGCTGCAATCCGAAATCCGCGCCATGACCACGGAATGCGATCGTATGGGCGGCATCAACCTGGCGCAGGGCGTGTGCGATACGCCGGTGCCGGAAGTGGTCGAGGCAGCGGCAATCGAAGCCATCCGCGAGGGGCAGAACATTTATACGCGCTGCGACGGCATTGCGCGGCTGCGCGAGGCCATCGCGGTGAAGCAACAGCGCGACTATGGATTGGCCTACGATGCCGAGAACGAGGTGATGGTCGCTTCTGGCGCGACAGCCGGCCTTCACGCAGCCGCCATGGCGCTGCTCAATCCCGGCGACGAGGTGCTCGTTTTCGAGCCGTTCTATGGCTACCATGTGCATACGCTTGACTCACTGCGCATCGAACCCGTGCTGGTCGCGCTGGCAGAGCCGGACTGGCAGCTTGACGCGGATGCAATGCGCGCCGCGGTCACTCCGCGCACTCGCGCTATCCTGCTGAACACGCCCGCCAACCCGACGGGGAAGATCTTCACGCTGCCCGAACTTGAAGCCGTCGCGCAGCTGGCCATAGAGCACGACCTCTTTTTGATCACCGACGAAATCTACGAGTACTTCGTCTACGACGGCGCGCAGCACATTTGCCCGGCCACTCTGCCCGGCATGCGCGAACGGACGATTGTGATTTCAGGTTTCAGCAAAACGTTTTCGATCACCGGCTGGCGCATCGGCTACGCCACGGCCGACGCGCGGTGGATGCCGACCATGGCGCACTTCCACGACCTGACTTACGTTTGCGCGCCCGCGCCGCTGCAGGTCGGCGCCGCGGCGGGTCTGGAGCAGTTGCCGCCGAGCTTTTACAAACAGCTGGCAGCCGACCATCAGTCCAAGCGCGGCAGGCTTTCGAGCGCGCTACGAGACGCCGGCATGGAGCCATCGGTGCCCCCGGGCGCCTACTACATCATGGCCAACGTGGAGCGGCTGCCGGGCAAAACGGCCGCCGAAAAAGCCCGGCACTTGCTGCGCGCGACCGGGGTGGCCGCCGTTGCAGGATCGGCATTCTTCCGCAAAGGGCGCGGCGAGAATCTCATGCGTTTCTGCTTTGCCAAGCAGGACGCCGAGCTCGACGAAGCCTGCGATCGGTTGCGGAAGCTTTAAGAACGCCCGCGCCGACTCCATTATTTGTTACAAACCTGGTTAAGATCCCGGTTGCGCGGCCAGCCATGCCTCAAGGTTCGGTTCCTGCAGCCGGCGCAGTTCGACGCACCCCTCGATCTGCTCGAGAG
>CAZVYV010000142.1:0-7878 GCA_964630985.1 uncultured Occallatibacter sp. | reverse complement strand
TCAAAAGTGATTGAACGGATGAGCCCTCGCGGGATGGAGCTTCGCACCGTGGCGCCGTGCCACATTCCCTCGCGCTCGATATCGTCGACATAGCGCGCGCGGCCCAGCAACTTGTCCACGCCTTCCTTGCGGGGAACGGAGGCGCCAACGATGCGGGTTGTCGTAGGCGTACTCATGGTGGCGGAAACCGCTGTCGCCGAACAGGTTGAGGGATAGCATACAACGGCGCGACGGTTTTATGAAATGGCAGGCGTTTATGAAGCGAGTTCCGCCAATGTGCGCGCCAGCACGTGCACACCACCGCCGATCCACTCGGGCGAAGCATATTCGTCGGGCCGATGGCTGACACCACCGCGGCAGGGAATAAAGAGCATCGCCACGGGCGCGATGCACGAGACGAACGATGAGTCGTGATAGGCGCGTGCCACCATTTTCTTGTAGGTCTTGCCAGCCGCAATGGCGGATCGCTCAAGCGCGGCGAGAATGGCGGGATCGCATGTCGTGGGCGGGTCGGCGTTGATCAGTTCCGTAGTGATCTTTACTCCGCGTCGGGCCATTACCTCTTCCGATGCGGAAGCGAGCGAGGCGAGAACGCGGTCGCGGCGGACGCGATCGATGTCGCGAACGTCTGTGGTGATGAGCACGCGCGAAGGGACGCTGTTCACCGCGCCGGGAAACACCTCGCAGATGCCCACCGTTCCAACGGTGTCAATGGCGCCCGTCGATTTGGCAGCCGATTCGAGCGCAAGAATCAATTCCGCGGCCGCAGCCAACGCATCCTTGCGGCCCGGCATTAATTTGCCGCCGGCGTGCCCGCCCTCGCCTTCAATCACAATGCGCTGGCTGGCGGGGGCGGCGATATGCGTCACGAGGCCAACATCGATTCCTTCCTGCTCAAGAATCGGTCCCTGCTCAATGTGCAGCTCGACAAATTGATGAAAGCGGCCGCGAGACACAGCAACAGAATCGAGATGTCCACTGAAGCCGGCTTGCGCGCGCCACTCTTCCAGTCCGCGGCCATCTTTGTCGCGAAACGCGAGTGCCTGCTGTGGAGTGAGCACGCCGGCCATCATGCGGCTTCCCAGGCAGCCGATGCCGAAGCGCGTCGGCTCCTCCGCTGTAAAAATAACGAGTTCGATAGAGCGACGTGGCGTGAAGCCGAGCGTCTTCAGAACGCGAATGGCTTCGAGACCACCGAGCACGCCGACGCATCCGTCGTAAAGTCCGGCGTTTGGAATGGCGTCAATGTGCGAACCGGTGCCGATGGGCGCAAGTGCAGAGTCGGTGCCTTCCCATCGCGCGAAAGTATTGCCGACAGCGTCTTGGTGAACTTTGAGCCCGGCTGCTTCGCAAAGACCCTTCACGTAAGCCCGTGCGCGAAGGTCTGCCTCGCCAAACACAACGCGGGTCACCACGGGCGGATCACCTTCAGAGATCTGCCCCAGAGCCTTCAGCTCAGCGATCAGGCCATCGATCGTGAGTTGCGGGCGCTCCGTTGTCATGCGCCTTCTCCAAGCGGATGGCGGCGCCAGTCTTTGTATAGGAGGTATTTTGCCGGCCGTTTGCCAAGCGCCCCGAACCACTGCGGACAGTAAGCGCGCATCCAGATGAAATCGCCGGCAAAGACCGGATACCACGAGTCACCGAGGCGGTAGATGCCGCCGCCCTCGAGCATCAGCAGGCCATGCTCCATCAGATGAACTTCCACCAGGGGAAGCGAAGCGCCCGGATCGTAGGTCATGGTATTCACGGCGAAGTCGTACGGTGCGCCGTCAGGCATGAGCGCGCGCACTCGGAGCGTGTCGTCGTCCATGACAGGCGATGCTTTCACTGCAGCCTCGTCGCCGACAATGACTTTCGGAGCGGCTGCGCCGGCTTGCGGCTCGTATGGCTTTTCGATCACCGCCGCGCGAGCGATTCCCGATGCGCGAACCGTGTGCGGCGTATCTTGCGGCAGATACGCGAACCCTCCCGGCTTGAGGATGTACTTCTTCGCATCTACTTTGACTTCAAGCTTGCCGTCGAGGACGTAAAGGAAACGTTGTGCTGGCGCAGGGCCGAGCGAGCCGCCTGCAACAAACTCGGCGGTCATTTGCGTGAAGCGCGCGCCCAATTGCGGTGCGGCGTGAATGATGAACTCCACTCCCTCTGCGCCTGGCAGCGGTGAGCGGATAAAAGTATCTGGGGTTTGCAGCAGGTGATCCAGTTTACGGCTGCTCCTCGTTGATCCAAGATGATGCACGTGCGACCTCGATGCCGGAATTGAGAACTGGGTTCGGGAGAATTCCGATGCTCGATTCTATCTGACCGCCGTGGCAAGGATTTCCAGAAATTTACGGCCGACTTTCAGCGCGGCTTCAACATCTTCTTCTCGAACCGTTTCGTCAGGATGATGGCTGATTCCGCCTGGACTGCGCAAAAACAGCATGGCGGCGGGCACACGCGCAGCCATGACCATCGCATCGTGGCCCGCGCCGCTGGTCATGCGCTTTTCCGGCAGTCCCACCGCCGCGATCGCTTCTACCAGGTGGGACGTGAGCCGCTCATCCATGGGGACGGCAGGCTGATCCATTTGCTGCGTCGATTTAAGGTCGAGCACGCGTTTGGCCGCTATCGCCTCGGCTTGCGCAAGAAGCGACTCCACGGCGGTCTTTCGCGCGCGATCGTCCGCATGGCGCACATCAAGACTCACGCGTGCGGTTCCCACAATAACATTGGCCGCGTTTGGTTCGGCGTTGATCTTGCCTACGGTGGCGATTAGCCCCTGATTCTTCTGCGCCGCCGACTCCACCGCTGCGATAAGTTCCGCTGCACCCGCGAGCGCATCGTGGCGCAGATTCATTGGTGTGGTGCCGGCATGATTGGCTTGACCGCGGAACTCGAGCATAAGGCGCGTCTGGCCAACAATCGCCGTAACCGCCGCGAGGGAAAGGCCCTCCGATTCGAGGACCGGGCCTTGCTCGATGTGGATCTCTGTGAAGCCGAGCACATTGGCATCGATTTCTGCCTCACCGATTCGGCTCGGATCGAGACCGAAATCGCGAATCACGTCGGCAAGAGTAACGCCGTCCGCATCTTTGAGAGCCAGCAGAGCGGCGTCGAATCGTCCAGCTACGGCCCGGCTACCAATAAAGGGGACCCCAAATCGCACGCCTTCTTCTTCAGAGAATGCAATGACCTCGATGGGCAGCGGAAGATTGAGATCCTGCGCAAGATTCGCCCATTCCAGCGCAAGCGTTACACCCAGCACTCCGTCGAATGCTCCCGCGTTGGGCACCGTGTCGATATGCGAGCCGAGAATCAATCGCTTGGCCAGCCCTCCCGGCGGCTTCCAAAGCCCGCGTAGATTCCCCGCCGCATCGGTGTCGACCTTCATGCCGAGAGATTCCATGCGTCCGCGCAAAAGCGCCTGAACATGACGCACCGGCGGGGTCAGGAAGCGGCGCGTGATGCAATCGGGCTCTTCGGTCATTTGAGCGATGCGCTTACATTCTGAAATCGCCCGAAGCGCTCTGTCTCTCATGAACGCACCAACTCTCTGCCGCTTGGGGCCCCAACAAGCTTGTCCCCGCGAAAAACCGGCTCGCCGCGAAGCCATGTCTCGAAAACGCGCCCACGGAGTTTTGAACCAAGATAGGGCGATACCTTGTGCCGGAAGTGCAGATCGATCGGGGCGACAGTCCATTCTTCTTCGGGATTGAAGACAACAAAGTCTGCATCGGCTCCAGGAGTGATCGCGCCTTTCCGTCCTGCGAAACCTGCGAGCCGCGCAGGGGCAGCCGCCATCCATTCGCCGATCCGGTCCAGCTTGATGCCGCGTTGGTGCATGGCTGTCCACATCACGGGCAAAGCGAGACCCAGGCTTGCGATTCCGCCCCACGCCTGGTCCCAGCGGCCCGTTTCGCTACGCTTCATCTCAGGAGGGCACGGAGAATGATCCGTGGCCACCATGTCGATTCGGCCTTCTTCGAGCGCTTTCCAGAGTCTTTCGCGGTTCTGCGCGTTGCGGATGGGCGGTGCACACTTGAATTCCGTTGCGCCGTCGGGAATCTCGTCACTCGCGAACCACAGATAGTGTGTACAAGTTTCGACGGTCACCGGCACATCTCGATCGCGCGCCCCGGCGAGCAGCGGCAACGCCTTCGAGCTCGACAAGTGAACGATATGGATCGGAGTCCTGAATTCCTCGGCAAGCCGTATCAGCAGAGCGATGGCTTCAACCTCGGCGGTGTCCGGGCGCGACGCCAGATAGGTCGAATACTTTCGCCAATCGGCGCTCGTCACGTTCAGAGTTTTTGCTGCCGCGTCCACGGGGCCGGTAATCTCGGCGTGCGCCAGTAAGGGCAAGCCGGTTCCGCGCAGTTTCTCCAGCGCCAGCCGCAGGTCCGCTTCATTCACCCACGCAAAACCATCGATGCCCGAGTGAATCAAAAAGCATTTAAAGCCGGGCACTCCCGCATGCGCCAGGGGCTCGATTGCGTCGACGTTTCCGCGAACCACGCCGCCCCATGTAGCCCAGTCGACCCACGTTTTTCCTGGTGCCGCTTTGCGCTTCTCCTCCAGTGCCGGCACATCCGTTGTTTCGGGCACACAATTCAGCGGCATGTCGACGAGCGTCGTTACTCCGCCTGCGGCCGCGGATTTCGTGGCCGTCTGAAAGCCTTCCCATTCCGTGCGGCCGGGCTCGTTGATATGAACATGCGTGTCGACCAAGCCCGGCAGCAGCACGGCATCGCCAAAATCGACGCTCTCGACCCCGCGCGCCACTTCATCCCATCCGCAAACCGCCGAAATGCGCTCTCCGTCCACAAGCACGGCGGCAGGCGCGATACCCGCGATCGTTAAAACGCGCGTGGAACGAAGCGCTTTTATCATCTTGTTTGTACTTTCGCTGAATGGGGAGGCAAAGGGCAAGAGCCGCGCACGCGTTTTCAGTGAACGGCTTGATTCATTTTCTTATCGGCTGAGGCCGGGCGGCCTCGAATTCCGAGGTGCATCGCTGAGACGGCCTTATCCGCGCAGTTTGGCCAGCAGGTCCTGCGGGTGGACGGGTTTAGCGAGTATGTCGAATTCGTAGCCATCGGCGCGCGCCTTTTCCAGAAGATCGGCAGTTGCGGCCTGGCCCGAAAACAACAGGATCTTGATTTTGGGCAGCAGGGCGCGGATTCGGATGGCGGCGTCGATTCCATTCAAATCGGCCATGATCACATCGGAGATGAGCATGTCCGGCTGAAAAGTTTCAGCCAGCTCGAGGGCTTTCTCGCCCGAATAGATCGCGCGAGCGTCAAAACCACTCTGGTTGAGAATGATCGCAAGCGTGTCGGCAATCACTCGCTCGTCGTCGGCTACCAGTACCTTCGGCTTTATCGTGTTGGACATATTCTCCTGAGGGGGCAGGGAAGGGAACTCATCTTGCAATGCCCAGTTGGCTCCGAAATAGCGAGGTCATATGCGCCGCTTTGCAAATCCACTTTCATTCCGGCGGGAATGGTACGCTTTACCAGTGTAAAGCACGGCGCGCATTTTCTGGGAAAACGCGCCAATTGTGCCGAAAGTCTGCGTCAGCAAGCGGTACTGCCTAGTTGGTTCGGTGTGCCGGAATTCATCTGCCATCAAATGTAGGCTTTTATACTGGCGCAAACAAAATACTGATTCGCCTGACCGTCCCCTTCCGGAGCATTCGAAATGCAGGAAACGACTATTCCCAACGCGACTCTCGAAGCGCCACCGGCCACGGATGCGATCATCCGTGCGGAAAAAGTTGAGAAATACTACGCGCAGCCAAGCCAGAATCGCATTCAAGTGATCTCTGCGACTGATTTAAGCATCGTTCCGGGAGAGATTCTTGCCTTGCTCGGCCCTTCGGGGTCGGGCAAATCAACCATGCTGCGCATGTTGACCGGGCTCTCCACACCGACGGCCGGCCAGGTTTACTGGCATGGCACGCCGATTTCGCAGGCCGAGATCAATGTTTCGATCGTCTTTCAGAGTTTCGCCCTTTTTCCCTGGCTGACAGTTCTTGAGAATGTTGAAGCGCCGCTGCAGGCTCGGGGTGTAGCGCCGGCTGAGAGACGAGAAAGAAGCATGAAGATGCTCGACACGGTCGGCCTGGACGGCTTCGAATCCGCTTATCCCAAGGAGCTCTCAGGCGGCATGCGGCAGCGCGTCGGATTCGCTCGCGCACTGGTAGTCGAGCCTGAGGTTCTCTTCATGGATGAGCCGTTTTCAGCGCTCGACGTGCTGACGGCGGAGAACCTGCGCAGCGAGCTGCTGGAGCTTTGGGCGAAGAAGACCATGCCAACAAAGGCTGTTTTTCTGGTGACGCACAATATCGAGGAAGCCGTGTTGCTGGCCGATCGTATCGTGGTGCTGGGTCGCAATCCGGGCCACGTCCGCACAGACTTTCCGGTCAAATTGCCGCAGCCCCGCGACCGCAAGTCCGAGGCCTTTACACAATTGGTGGACTACATCTACAAGGTGCTCACGCAGCCCGATGTGGCGCCGGCCAGTGCCCCGGACCATGCCGGACCGCCCACGCGCGACCAGCGGCAGATGCGCTACCAGATGTTGCCGCACGCGAGGCCTGGAGGAATTGCCGGCCTGCTTGAGCTGCTGCTCGATCGCGGCGGGCGCGACGACATGTATCGCCTCGCCGACGACCTCGCCTTCGAAATCGATGATTTATTGCCCATTGTCGATGCCGCGCAGATGCTCGGCTTCCTCAAAATCGAAGAGGGCGACGCTGTGATCACTCCCAGTGGTGAGGAGTTCGCCAACTCCGAAATCCTTCACCAGAAGGAGCTGTTCCGCAACGCCGCGATCGAGAATGTGCTTCTACTGCGCCAGATTCGCCGTGCGCTCGACGCCAAGAGCGATCATACGGTTCCCGAGGATTTCTTTCTCGATATGCTTGCGGAACAGTTCAGCGAGGAGGAATCGCAGCTTCAAATACAGACCGCGGTTACGTGGGGCCGCTACGCCGAACTGTTCGACTTCGACTCCGGCCGGCGCCGTTTCGTAATGCCCGATGCACTTGAAGAAGAAATTGCCGCGAGCGGAGACGCGAAGTGATCCTCCAGCATCCTCTCGCCCGGTCCCTGGTCACCGTTCGCAAGACGCCGTTCTTCATCGATCTCGGCGTTGCAGCCTGCGCGCTGGCTGTGTTCTTCGCCATTGTCAGCACCGGCGTTTACTGGTTCCAAAAACCCATCCCCATCGTGCCGATTTCGAATTCTATTGGGGCGTTGCCGTTGTACGCGTTTTACTCCGTCGTGCGCATGGCGATCGCATACGTTTTGAGCCTGGCCTTCGCGATTTCCTACGGCTATATCGCTGCCTACAATCCGCGCATCGAGCCGTGGATGGTCGCCGTCCTCGACATTCTGCAATCGATTCCCGTGCTCAGCTTTCTGCCTCCCGTTGTGCTGGCCATGGTCTCGCTTGTTCCCGGCCATCAACTGGGCATTGAGATGGCCGTGATCCTGCTGATCTTCACCGGCCAGGTGTGGAACCTCGCGTTCAGCTTCTATTCCTCGCTCAAAACCATTCCTCGCGAGATGCTGGAAGCTTCGCGCATCTTCCGTTACTCCGGATGGCAGCGCTTTTGGCAACTGGAGATGCCATTTTCAGCAATTGGCCTGGTGTGGAACTCGATCGTCTCCGTGGCCGGAGGCTGGTTTGCGTTGATTTTCTGCGAGACGTTCACCATGGGCACGCGCAACTTTCAGTTGCCGGGGTTGGGAAGCTACATCCAGGCCGCAACCAACAATGGCGATACACACGCTCTGCTGGCCGGCATTGCCACAGTGATCCTCATCGTGGTCGCCACCGATCAATTGGTATGGCGGCCGCTGATTGCCTGGAGCGACAAATTCAAAT
>CAZVYV010000141.1:0-7886 GCA_964630985.1 uncultured Occallatibacter sp. | reverse complement strand
CCGTCAGCGATCTTTTCTCGCCTGTCAGCGGCAAGGTAACGGCGGTGAACGAGGATCTTAAGACTGCGCCAGACAAGATCAACGAGAACGCGCACGGCACGTGGATCATCCAAGTCGAGCTTTCGAACCCCGCAGAGCTGAACACGCTGCTCGACGCGGCTGCATACGAGGCGTTTATCGCGGAGGAGACTGCAAGCTAAACCATGCGCTACCTCCCCAAGTCTGACGAAGAACGCAGGCAGATGCTCGCCGAGATCGGCGCGAAGTCGATCGACGATCTTTTCGCAAGCATTCCCTCCGAATATCGCCTCGAACGCGATCTTGTTGTTCCGCGCCAGCAGGCTGAGAGCGAGATCGTCGACTACTTCCGCGCCGCCGGACAGAAGAATGCGACGGATTACGCCAGCTTCCTCGGCGCAGGCGCTTATCGTCATTACCGGCCAGTCATCATCGATGCGCTCGTCCAACGCGGCGAGTTCTTAACCAGCTATACGCCTTACCAGGCCGAGATTACGCAGGGCACACTCCAGGCCATCTTTGAGTTCCAGACCATGATCGCCGAGCTCACCGGCATGGATGTGGCCAACGCCAGCATGTATGACGGATCAACGGGCGCGGCCGAAGCGGTCATGATGGCTGTGCGTGTCACCGGGCGCAGCAAAGCCGTCGTCGCAGCGACCGTTCATCCCGAATATCGCGAAGTAATCTCGACGTACGCGAAACATCAGGGGCTGCCGACCATGTTGGTCGGTTATGACACTGAAGCCGGACGCGTCGACCTGAAGGCGCTCGAAGCGGCCGTCACCGAGGACACCGCCGCGGTTCTGGTGCAGAGCCCGAACTTCTTCGGCATCATCGAGGACATTCCCGCAATCGCGGCCATCGCCCACGCCAAAGGCGCACTCTTGATCGTTTCCATCGCCGAGGCAGTCTCGCTTGGCATTGTCCGTCCCCCCGTTGAGGCCGATATCGTTTCCATGGAGGCGCAGTCGTTCGGCGTCGCGCTCAGCTATGGCGGGCCGTTCTGCGGCGTCATCGCGGCCAAGGAGCAGTTTGTGCGGCAGATGCCGGGCCGGCTCGCGGGCCAGACCGTCGACGGGGCAGGGAATCGCGGCTTCGTGCTCACGCTCGCTACGCGCGAGCAACACATCCGCCGCGAGAAGGCGACTTCAAATATTTGCACCAACCAGGCGCTCGTCGCGCTGATGGCCACAATCTTTCTCGCCGTCTACGGCAAGGAGGGCATCCGCGAACTGGCCGAGCACAACCTGGCCAAGGCTGATTACGCGGCAAAGACACTCGCTGCGCAACCGGGCGCGAAGCTGCGCTTTAATGGCGCGCCGCGCTTTCACGAATTCGTGCTGAAGACCGACGAGTCGCCCACGGCATGGAGCCGGCGGCTGCTTGAGAACAAGATTGTCGGCGGCATTGAGCTGAGCCGCTGGTATCCCGAGCTCGGCAACTGCACCCTCTGGTGCGCGACAGAGGTCGTAACCCGCGAGCAAATCGACAAGGCGGCTAAGGTGCTGGCGGCCCAACCGGTGGAGGCGTAGGGGGATCAATGTCAACGAGCGCAGATCATTCCGGAGCCCGTTCCGCCGGCCCCCACACCCTCGGCAAGGTTCGTCCTCACCAGACGCAGAACGAGGCTCTGCTCTTCGAGAAGTCCTCGCCGGGCAAACGCGCCTACAAGCTGCCCCCGCTCGACGTGCCGCCAGTCGACTCTGCAAAGCTGCTGGGCGCAGCGCGCCGCGAAGCACCCGGGCTGCTCCCAGAGCTGAGCGAGATCGAGATCATCCGCCACTTCACTCGCCTATCCACCTGGAACTATGCGATCGACCTCGGCATGTATCCGCTCGGCTCCTGCACGATGAAGTACAACCCGCGCGTAAATGAGCTTGTGGCGCGCATCGAGGGACTGGCCGAGGCGCATCCCTACCGGCCCGAGTCGTTGGCGCAGGGGATCCTCGAAATCTTCGACCTTCTTCAACGCTGCCTGCTCGACATCACCGGCATGGATGCGATTACGCTGCAGCCGGCCGCAGGCGCACATGGCGAGTTCACCGGCATCCTGCTCACACGCGCGTGGCACGAGTCGCAGGGCAATCCGCGCAAGAAGATTCTCATCCCCGACTCCGCGCACGGCACCAACCCGGCCACGGCGGCCATCGTTGGCTACGCGGTCGAAAACCTCAAGTCGAATGCCGATGGCGGCATCGATCTCGAGGCGCTGGCACGACAGGTCGACGGCGAGACTGCGGCGTTGATGCTTACCAACCCTTCAACGCTGGGTGTTTTCGAGAGTCAGATTCACAAGATTGCAGATATTCTGCACGCCAAAGGCGCGCTGCTCTACATGGACGGCGCCAACATGAACGCGCTGGTGGGCAAAGTACGGCCCGGTGACTTTGGCGTGGATGTGATGCATCTGAATTTGCACAAAACCTTCTCCACTCCGCACGGCGGCGGCGGACCCGGCTCCGGCCCCGTGGCCTGCAAGGCGTTTCTTGAGCCCTTTCTCCCTATCCCAGTGCTCGTCCGAAACCAAGACGACCCGAAGGGTTGCCCGGATGCGGGGGATTGGGAAGACACCAATGCCGAACCGACAGCCGACGGCTGCCCGCCATTGTTTCGCGCGCCAATTCTCAAGCCCGATGGCGAGCGTGTCGGCGATACGGATGCCTTATCTCTTCACCCACTCGGTGGGTCGCTGCGCTGGGAATACGATCGTCCGCAATCCGTCGGCCGCGTGCGGGCTTTTTATGGCAATACCGGCATGTTCATTCGCGCGCTGGCCTACATCCTCGCCAACGGTCCTGACGGTCTGCGTCAGACCACGGAAGATGCCGTGCTGAATGCCAACTACATTCGCAAAAAGCTGGCAGACGTCTACGAATTGCCCTACAAAACAGCTTCGATGCACGAGGTGGTCTTCAGCGACAAGCGGCAGGCGGCGCTTGGCGTCAAGACCGGCGACATCGCCAAGCGGCTCATCGATTACGGATTCCATCCCTACACGGTCAGCTTCCCGCTGATCGTGCACGGCGCGCTGATGATCGAGCCGACGGAGAGCGAGTCGCGCGAAGAGCTTGACTTGTTCATCGCGGCCATGCGGTCAATTGCACATGAAGTCGAAACGACTCCAGAACTAGTAAAGACCGCGCCGCACTCCACGCGCGTCTCGAGGCTCGATGAAGTGCAAGCCGCGCGGAAGCCCATCCTGCGCTGGAAACCCGCAGGAAAATAAGTCGGTGCCCGGCCAGGCTCATACCACCAACTCGAAATCGATGTGCGGTATGCCCTTGTACACGACGCGCGCAACTTCCACGAGCCCGCACTTGCGATAAAACTCCCCCGCGCCAGCCACGCAATCGAAGGCATCCAGCCGGATTACCTCCCGGCCCATTTCAGCGGCGATCCGCCGTGCCTCCGCGATGCACATTCTGCCCACGCCTTTCCGTTGCTTGGACGGATCCACGGACATTGCTCTCAAATACAGCGGCTTCGCGTTCGCGCGAAAATGCTTCACGTCAATTGACCATGGCTTCCTCGTTGTTAGCGTCAGCGTTGCGATCATTCGGCCGCGATACCGGGCAAAGTATACCTTCCCGATCCTCATCAGGAACCGTTCGCCGCCTTCCGACGGCTTTCCCGCCCAGAATCCCTCGCCAAATTTCTTCGCCATGTCCCGGCTCACACGCGTCCGCATCGCCACCAGTTCGGCGATATCGTTTGCGCTGGCCAATTGGAGTTTCACCTTCATCTGCAAATCGCGAATAGTCAAAAGTTCATATGTCTGGATGGGCGGTCGATTCGCACGTTCTCAGGTATCAAGGGTGCCATATACCCCGCTCCTCGCGCTAACCTACACTCATTTTCAGGATGGCCAGCACGACTCCAAACCCATCATCGGGCTATCGCGGTCGCCTTGCGCCCTCGCCCACCGGCTATCTGCACGTGGGCCATGCGCGCACATTCTGGACGGCGTCTCAGCGCGCACGGGAGGCTGGCGGCACGCTGGTCATGCGAATGGAGGATCTGGACCCTGACCGTTGCCGCGCGGTCTATGCCGACGCTGCCCTCGACGATCTGCGCTGGCTGGGAATCCGTTGGCAGGAAGGCCCCGAAAAGGGGGGGCCGTATGCTCCCTATGTGCAGAGCAAGCGCCGCCCCATCTATCTCGATTTTTGGCGCAGGCTGCTGCGCACCGGCCGCCTGTTTCCATGCCGCTGCTCGCGCAAGGACCTGGCGACCGCGCTCGGCGCGCCGCATGAGCGCGTCCAGACAGAGGGTGGTGGCGGCAAGCTGGACGACGAAGACGATGAGCCCCTCTATCCAGGCACTTGCCGGCTTTTCATGGGCGGCACGCCGCAGCTTCCTGGTCCAACTGCGAGCGAATTCGAGGACCCCGGCGGCGCGAACTGGCGATTTCGCGTTCCCGATGGCGAGGTGATTGAGTTCGTCGACCTCAATCTCGGTCCGCAGCGCTTTGTTGCCGGCGAGGACTTCGGCGACTTTGTCGTCTGGCGGCGTGACGACGTTCCCAGCTATCAGCTCGCATGCGTGGCCGACGATGCTGCCATGTCCATCACGGAAGTGGTCCGCGGCGCCGACCTGCTCAAATCGACCGCGCGGCAAATCCTGCTCTTTCGCGCTCTGGGGATCGATCCTCCCGCCTGGTACCATTGCCGCCTGGTTGTGGACCACAACGGACATCGCCTGGCCAAGCGCCACGATGCGCTCAGTCTGCGGGCCCTCCGCCAGCGCGGGCTGACGCCCATGAACATTCTTTCCGCGGAGTTGCCCGTCGAGGCGTAGCGATGCGGCTCCAGCTCAGTCCCCTGTGGTTCTTTATCAGACAAATGTACTCTGACTGCACCCCGTGCCTTCAATGCTTTACCATCGTTGACGTGATGAGGGCTGCCCGCCACTCGGCGGTTGGGTGCCCGAAGCGCGAAAGTTTGCCATGCCTGAAGATCAGCAGCTTCGACTGAACCCGCTGCGCAACGCGCCCAACCTGCTCACGCTGATGCGCATGTGCATGGCGCCGTTCCTCGTCGCCGCCATCCTTGGGGGACACTTCCTGCTCAGTTTCATTCTCTTTGTGGCAGCAGGACTCACCGACGGGCTGGATGGCCTGTTGGCGCGCATGCTCAAGCAGCGTTCCGTGCTCGGGCACTATCTTGATCCAGTCGCCGACAAGCTGCTGCTGAGCACGCTGTTCCTGGTTCTCTTCTACAAGGGGTTGATGCCGGGCACCGTTACAGTGCTGGTCTTCGGAAGGGATGTGGGAATCCTTCTGGTTTCGGCCATTCTCTATGCGGCCGTCGGGCGTCGTGAGTTCTACCCGAGCATCTTCGGAAAGGCCAACACTCTCGCCCAAATCAGCGCTGTCGCGGCCGTCCTGCTGCATCAGCTCACGCCAGCGCTTTGGGTCTCGGTAACACGCCAAGTTGCGCTTGGCGCTACCATCGCGCTTACAGTGGCGTCAGGTCTGCATTATGCGTGGCTGGTTTCCCGCCGCAGCACAAATCCCGCAGCCAACGGCGCCGCTGCCAGATAAAGATTATCGCGGCCGAGGAGCGCCGGAGAAACGATCCAGCCCACGCTAGAGCTGGTCACTTCATCTCGGATTCGTCCTGTGTGTCTTCGGTTCCAACCGTTTCTTCAATCTCCATATCGCGAAATTCTTCGGAATCGAAGACCTCGCCACACTCCAGGCACTCGACATACTCAGTGTCGTCGTGCCGGGAAACGATCCGGACTTTTGGGTGTTTGCAGGCGGTTGCCATCGTTCGTTGGACTTCTTAGCACCTCTAGCCAATTCCGAAGACCATCTCCCGCTCCGGATAGGTGGAGGCTGCCCTCACTCACAGTTGTTTCCACTTGAGAGTGTTGGCGTCCGGGTATGGTTGCTCGGGAATGGCTATAGGTGCTCTTTCCGCCAGATTGTAGCCGTCTTTTGGCCGATTGCAAACGGATTTTTTTGATGAATCAACGGCTTGGTTACTGCGCCCTCCCGGTTCCTGGGAGGCAAATGGCGACTTGAAGGCGAATTCAAGCGGACGTATACTGAATAAGGACCTAACCAGTCGCATATTTCATGCTAAAGCTCACCAAAAAAGCGGACTACGGGCTCATGGCGCTCAAGTACCTCGCCGAGCACCCTGAGACTCCTGCCTTGAGCGCCAAGGACGTCGCTGACGCCTACGGAATCCCCGCTCAGCTCTTGGCCAAGATTCTACAGCGGCTTACCAAGGTGGGCCTCCTGCGGTCTCATGCCGGAATGAACGGTGGCTACGCGCTTTCAAGGGACGCGCGGCAGATCTCGGCCTTCGAGGTAATCCACGCCATCGACGGACCGCTATTCATCACTTCCTGCTTCAAGGGCGCAAAATCCTGCGATTTGACCCCGAGTTGCACCATCAAGGAACCCTTGGCGCGGGTGAATGAAACGATTGCTGGAGTCTTGAAAAGCATCAGCATTCAGGATCTTGCCGAGCAAGAGCCGGCAGCGGGGAAGGCCCACGAAGGGCCCGGGCTGGTCTCACTGACGCTGTAATTGATCAGGCTGTGTGGGGTGGGAAGCCACACCGCTGGTCCACGAAGAGTAGAATCGGCAGCCACTCCAGCCGAATCAAATAGACAGCAAGTGAACGTCGCACGACGAAACTAGGACTATGGCAGAAATCGTTACCATCGGATCAACTCCATCGCCAGACACCGTCACGGCACAGCCGGCAGCTTCTGGCGGCTTGCAGGTTAGTCCCGGCGCCGTCAAACGCATTCGCGTCATCCTCGCCAAAGAGGGCATCTCGCTTGAAGAAGGCGGGCTGCGCTTGGGCGTTAAGGGCGGCGGGTGCTCGGGCATGTCTTATTCGGTGGGATTCGACGCGCGCCCGCGCGAAAGCGACAACATCTTCACCTTCGAAGACGTCCGTGTCTTTATCGATCCTAAGAGTTTCGTTTATCTGCAGGGGATGACGCTTGACTACGAGGAGACGTTGATCCGCCAGGGATTCAACTTCATCAATCCCAACTCCGCCCGCTCCTGCGGATGCGGAACGTCTTTCTCTGTTTAAACCGATTCGACTTCCGAGCCCTTATTCTCCTCGGCTTCTACTTCAGTGCCTTCTCAATTCCCACTTCCGCCAGCGGCGTCATGATTGCGTACCCGGCAGGTAGCGGGTGTACGCCGTCCTTACTCAGCGTCGGCGGCAATCCTCCGCGGTCATCTTTCATCGCTGAGTAATAATCCACGTACACATCGCCTTTCTCGGCCGCGTACTGCTTCATCCACGCGTTCACTTCGACGACCTTGGGTCCGGGGGTCAATCCCGGTGCCCACGGAAAATCGAAGGCCGGAAGCACCGAGCACAGCACAACGCGAATCCCGTTCGCGCGAGCTAGCTCCGCCATCGACGCGATGTTTCCTTCAGTCTGTTCGAGCGTCATGGGCCCCGTGTTTCCTGCAATGTCATTGATCCCGGCCAGAATCACGACGGCCTTGGGCTTCAGATCGATCACGTCCTGCCGGAATCGCACGACCATCTGTGGAGTGGTTTGTCCGCCAATGCCGCGGTTGATGTAGAGGTTGCCCGGAAACGATTCATCCAGCTTCCAGCCCTGTGTGATCGAGTCGCCCATGAAGACCACACGGTCCTCGCCCGGCTTGGGTGCAGCCAGCATCGCATTCGCCTCCTTGAATCGCGCAAGCCCGCCAAAGTCCACCAGCAGTTGCTGGTCGTGATCATTCCAATACGCGTTGTTCGGGTGCCCCGAAGGCGAGGTCTGAATTGCCGGCGGAGTCTGCGTCGCCGGCGCCGGCTGTGCGGCCAGCATTCCGGCCAACTTCATCAGTTCGTCATCGCTGAAGTAGCCCTCGA